>CAYYUS010000742.1:0-1800 GCA_964474925.1 uncultured Akkermansia sp.
TCTAAGGCTATCAGCAACTCATCAACGGCATTGTCTTTCAGCAAATACCCCCAAGCACCGATTGCAAGAGCTTTTTCGAACAAGTCAATTTCTTTAAAAAATGTTAGTATCAAAACTTTCGTGTTCAATTTTTCTTTGATCACACTTTCACAAACCTGCAAACCATTTATCAATGGCATTTCAATATCCAATATTGCTACGTCCGGCTTATCATTTCTGATCAAGTTCAAGGCCTGTTCTCCATTATCAGCCTCGCCACACAAATCTATATCTTTATTTTTCTTTACAACACTTACTAAGCCCAACCTAAATATTGGGTGATCATCAGCGATTATGATTCGTAGTTTAGGCATACTTAATTGTTATTTCTATTTTAGTACCGTTACTATTGCTGCTCATATTTAGCTTTCCACCCATTAGTTCAATTCGTTCTGTAATCGAAGTTAAACCAAGCGATCTCTTTCCTTGTGCTTCTTTTAGATCAAAGCCCTTGCCTTTATCTAGTATAGTAGTTACAATTCTATTTCCATTCTTTACAATGATGATCTTTGCTGCAGTAGTTTCTGAATGTTTAATGATATTACTAATGCATTCCTGAATAATTCTATATAAATTTATTTGCTGATCATTGTTTAGTAGCTCGTCAACACTTTCTATTTCATACGTGAACATTATGTTGCTATTTTGTTTTGCCCCCACAATAATGCTTTCAACCGCTTTCTGAAACCCAAGCTTTTCGAGTTGTATGGGATGCATATTCCGCGAAATACTTCTTAGATCTTCAATAGTTGCTTCAATAAGCGGCATTTGTGCCGAGCAAGAGCTTTTTATAATAAGTAAATTTTGTCCGATCCCATCGTGTAGCTCTTTCGCAATGCGCTTTCGGTCATCCTCCTGAGATTGAATTAATTGTGTAGTGAATAATTTTTGTCTTTTTTGCTGCTTTTTAAGACTAAATAGTGCATATGCCAAAAAAATCAAAACGCCTACCGATACGGTAATTGTAAAAAGTATTGTAGTTTGTTTTTTTCTCTCACCAATTTGATGTTCATTTTCAATAACTATTTTTTCCTTTTCATAATTCAGTTTTTCCAAAGCCCTATCCTTTTTATCAATTTCATATTTACTATTTATCTCGATCATATTATTTCGCGTCTCTTCATTAAAAATAGAATCTTTTGTTTGCGTGTAAAGTTTATAATATGTAAATGCTTGTTTATAGTCTTTCATATTATTGTTAATGTTGGATAAATTCAAATACGCTTCCATTAAAAAACCTTTTGTTTTTAATCTAGTTGCCACATCAGCAACATCTAATAATAATTTATCTGCCAGATCATTATTCCCAAGTGCTATGTGATCTTTTGCTAATCCCATTTTGCAGTGCAACGTCCGCTGTATATTCTCGTTCTTTTCGAAAATAATAAGGGCGATCTTATGCAGTTTTACGGCGTTCAAGTATTCTAACTTTTCATAGCTAATATTTCCTGTAAATAAGTAGTAATCCCCAATTTTATCACTATCCTTAAGTTGAACATTAATTTTGTAAGCTAGGTCAGCAAAATAGGAAGCCGAATCATAGAATTTTCTTTTTAGATAGGCGCGCCCAACATTATTATATGTAAGAGCCAAATTAAATTCACTGTTTTTCAAACCTTTTTTAATACGGATAGATTCCATATAATGATGCAATGCCTTCTCAAATTTGTTTTGCGATGTGTAAATGAGTCCTAAATTATTGTGAGAAATAGATATTGAATTATCATCTTTTAATTTTTCACTTATCTTTAGTGCTTCTAT
>CAYYUS010000743.1:0-1789 GCA_964474925.1 uncultured Akkermansia sp.
CCTGTAAACAAAACATCAGGACGAGGCTTTGAGAACTGATCGCCTATTTGTCCTTTATTCTCTTTAAAAGAAATTACTTGAGTTTTGCCCAAAGGAGTTTCTTTCGCATTAATGATGAAAGAATGCAATAGAAAAAACAATAAGAATATGTTCAACTTCAAGATCTTTGACATAATTCTAATTAACGACCAGTTTGATAAATTTAATGAATAATTGTTTAAAAAAAAACACCTTCCAAATAAGTGCTACAGATTGGTTTTTAATTGGTTTTAATTTATTTAGATACACGTTAATTTAAACCTAAAATACGACTTAATCTAAAACGTTTAGTTTGTTAACTTACCACCTATCTGATTTCCATTCCCTCAGCCTAAATTGATTTAATTATCTGGTTCCCCAAGGGACATTTATACTTTACTCATTTGCTTATAATTTACCCCTTTGTTTGTTGTACTTTTTACGTAAATTAACTTAATTCGTAATAATAAAAAGCAAATAACAATGGTTAATCGTTCCAAAAACTTAATTAGTCGACTAATTCCTGCTCTTGTCTTGTTTACGCTTCTTTTTACTTTTTGCAAGAAAAAAGATCCAAAAATTGAAGAACGCTTAGACAACGACTCACCTTATTATGATAAGATTCCAAGAGTAAAAATTGAGAATTATGTCAACCGTTTATTTATTGATATTATCGGACGCGAGCCATTTGATTCGGAAATGCAGATCGAAACAGATAATTTGATCGCAAGCAACTTAGCTTTTAGTACACGCGAAGCTTTAATTACAAAACTTCAAACAGACCAAACTTACCGCCAAGGCGATTCTTCTTATGCAATTGCCGCAAGCAATCGTATTTACGACTTGATGACCACACGTTTATGCGAAGGTTTTGGCACTAATGATTTTATGGGTGAATATGGCATCTCTCAATTTGCACGATTAAGCGATTCTTTATTAGGAAACTGGGCAGGCTTCTATGCGGCAAAAGCTAATTCAGAAGCAATTCTTGCAGCAGCAACCGCTAATTGGAAATGGTATCACAAACAAATTACGATCGAAGACTATTGCATGATCCTGATCAACAATTCTGTTACATTCACAAAAACAGATTCGTATATGGGAAATGAAGATAACACCATCAAGTATACATTCAATGACCTTCTATTTAGACAATATACAGTTGACGAGTTCAATGTTTCTCGCGACATGATCCTTATGGGCAAATCGGGTATCTTATTTGGAAAAACCGGACATAGCAAAGGCGACTACATGAACATTCTTGTTCACAGTAATGAATTTTATGAAGGAACTGTGAAGTGGTTATATAAAACTTTCTTAGCGCGCTTCCCTACCACTGAAGAAATTGTTCCTTTAATGGCCACTTTACCGGTAGATAAAGACATTATTAAAATTCAACGTAATATTTTAAAAACAGATGAATATGCAAATTTCTAATACAGGTATAAAAAAACTCGCGCTTATTGCAGTATTCTGCGTTGGCGGTGTATTTAGCTCTTGTAAAAAACAAGAAACAAAATACGAGTATGAAGTAAATAATGAAGATATACTTCCTGCCAACGTAAATAAAACACGTTTAAAAACAACCGATCAATACGTGGCTATTTTATATGCTAACTTGTTTCAAAAGGCATTATCGTCAAATAACCTTTTTACGATTTCGCAATGTTTTGATTCGGTTGGAGATCAAATTTTGGCTCGTCAAATATTAATTGCCAACTTGATGAAAAAACCGGGGGTAATTATCCCAACCGTTGCAACTATGAATGCT
>CAYYUS010000744.1:0-1782 GCA_964474925.1 uncultured Akkermansia sp.
AATTAAGGTATGGCGCTCAAATTTTAGATCCTTATGCGATGGATACGGAATTTCCATCCACCAGCGATCACTTTTTTTACTCTTATAAAAATTGATATCGTATTTATCTTCTAACACCACATGGAAGCGTAAATAATCGGCATTGCTTCTGCTAGGAAAATCATTTTTACGACTATAAAATCCATCTAAAAAACACCAGATCATTTGCGCGAGTAGGTGAGAGGTCTTTCCATTGATATCATATTCAGGATTCAATTCGTAAAAACCTATCGACGATAATTTATCGCTCATTCCTGCATAACGCATCATTTGACAAGCTTCTTCGCTATAAAAACCATTTGGAGAAGCATTAGGATGCGCCGGTGCATCCGAATTTTTTATGGCGGTAATATCAAACGTTATCATATCTGCTTGCCTGATAATAGGTTCGGCATCTTCTATTTTATCGCGTACATGGCCTAAACGATACACATCAAAAAATAAACGCTCCATCATTTTTAAACTGTGTGGATCTACCAAGTAAGTTTGATATCCCACATTACTAAAGTTGAACAAATAATTTGGTTGATGTAAAATGATCTTTCCTAAATATGAATTGCTGTTGATCCCCTCATCCGGATTTCCAATATCGAACATGCTATCGATGCTTACGATATTGATGGTTTGCTCAAGATCTTTATAACCTAAAAATTGTGGATAGCTTAAGTCTTGCGAACCGCCGATCATGATAGGCACAATATTTTTTCTAATCAGCGCATCCACTGTAGTTCTTACAGCGTAATAAGTATCTTCAGTGCTATGTCCTGCTTTTATATCTCCCAGATCCAAAACTTTTGCATTGAATTCGCCGCTAAAAAGTTTGTACAAATATTTTCGCACAGCGTTTGACGCGTACATGCATCCTTCGTTGTTCAACGAGTTTCTGCTTTCGGCAATTCCTATTAAAGCAATATCGGCATTTTCAAGATCCGGAAAATCACTTCCTTCTTTGTAAATGGTAAAAATACTTCCCAATTGAAGGGCGTTAAGTTCTTCCGGAATAAGAACAGAAATATCAACCGGTGAAAAGAAGCTGGAAATGTCGGACATCAGTATATTTTTCCCCTAATTTATGCATACTACCAAAACGCGCGAGCACAAGGGAAACAACATATCAACAAGACTTTTTTAATTTGTTCTCAAAATAGCTCAATAAAGAGCTCATTAATACAGTAATTATGTTGAAGCTAGATCTACACAATCAATCAGGTATTAATATATTCACCAAAAACCAGTAACCGCCTAAGGTACATAGTAAATACCTTGCTTACCCGCATTATTGGTTTAGAAGCAAGTATTACCAACGATGAAGGAGAATTCAAACACTCGGAGCTTCCAAAGATCAATTACTCAAATAAGATCATGGATGGGTGTTTGCACATTGCTCCACACTCGGTATTGTTTGATTATGGAATAAAAGATTACTTAGTAGAAGTTCACCCGAACGATACTTACTTTAAATATTTCTTTAAAAATAATTCGGGCGATATACCATTTGATATTTTTGGGGCTAGTTTTTGGTTGCTTTCTCGTTACGAGGAATATCTTCCATATAAAGCAAATAAGTACAACGCGTTCGATCACCGAAGTAGTTTAGCTTGGCAAAATGATTTTTTAGATAAGCCTTTGGTGAATATATGGTGTGCCGAATTTTCAAAAGTGCTGAAGCAAAAGTTTTCCTCCATAGAGTTCAAACCAAATCATTTTACTGCCATCACCACTATCGACATTGATAATGTTTAC
>CAYYUS010000745.1:0-1781 GCA_964474925.1 uncultured Akkermansia sp.
TTTCCTTCACCGTCGGTCATTCCCCTTTCAATGGAATCTCCGTAAGCGTTGAACAAATATAATTTCGCGAATTTAAAAACATCGCTACTATTCGAAGAGTATGCAATTTTTCCTACCACATCACTTTTTACCGGCTGAAAATTCTTTTTATCATCTAAGATCTCTTCAATGATGGTGATCTTTGGATTGATGGCTATTACAACACCTTTTTCGTCAACAATAATATCGGTTGGTAAACTTGTGATGCCAAATTTTTTGCATAATTCATCGTTATAACCGCGCACGGCAATTCCGTTTGTAACATTCACTAAGCTGTCTTTTGTTACAGCTTCATTCCATGCCGTTTTATCACTTTGCACAGCAATTTCCAGCACTTCAAATCCTTCGGCACCTTTGTACATGGCATTCTTATAACGTTTTGCCAAGCGATCAAATTGTTTGTTATAGAACATTGATCTTTCTACACTGGTGCTGTAAAAATGTAATAGAACTATTCGTCCCATATAAGGCATTGTAAAACCTTGCATCGAATTTTTTGGCATGTTCAATACAAACGATTGTGCTCTATCGCCAATTTTAATAGTAGGCTCTTGCGCTATAAGCACAAAGCAAAACAAGATCAATAATATGATGCTTCCTCTTTTCAATTGATCACATGTTTTTGTAAAGTGGTTCTCAAACTTTCGCCCGTTAAATTCATGGCTACAATAATTCCTTCGCCATTCACTAAATAATTACTTGGAATGCTTAGGATCTTATAGCTAATTGCAGCATCGCTACTCCATCCTTTAAGATCACATACGTGTGTATCCCAAAGTAAACTATCTTTTTTTATGGCGGCTTCCCAAAGGTCTTTTCTAAAGTCCAATGAAACACCAAGCACAGTAAATCCTGCGCTGGCCTTTTTAAACTTTTTATTTTTATAACTCATGTATGTCTTCACAACATTTGGGTTCTCTTTTCGGCACGGACCACACCAGCTTGCCCAAAAATCTATCAATACCATTTTACCTTTTAATGAAGATAAAGTGATAACAGAATCTTTTGCATCCTTGCCAGTGATCTCAGGTGCTTTATTTCCTAAGTTCAATCCAATGGGTACTTGCGGTTCGGTAGTGCTTGCAGTAACTGTTATATCTTCTTTAGTGCTTTTACAATTTAAAAGTGTAAAGCAAAATAAAATCAGTATGATGCTTACACTTCTCAAGCCTGTTTTCGAATAATTTGCGCGCCTATAGCATTTAGTCGCGTATCAATATTTTGGTAACCGCGGTCAATTTGATTAATGTTGAAAATGGTGCTCTTTCCCTTGGCGCTCATGGCTGCAATTAATAATGCAACACCGGCGCGAATATCAGGACTAGCCATTTGAATTCCGCGTAACTGAACTTTTCTATCTAAGCCCATTACGGTTGCGCGATGAGGATCACACAAAATAATTTTTGCGCCCATGTCAATGAGTTTATCTACAAAGAATAAACGGCTCTCGAACATTTTTTGATGTATGAGTACATTGCCACGCGCTTGAATTGCTGTTACTAAGGCAATACTAATTAGGTCGGGAGTAAAGCCCGGCCAAATAGCATCGCTGATGGTCATAATTGAGCCATCAATAAAACTTTCTAATTCGTAATGTTCTTGTTCCGGAATAAAAATATCATCGCCACGGCGTTCCATTTGAATTCCTAATCTTCCAAATATAGTTGGGATGATGCCAACATTATCGAAGCTAACATCCTTAATAGAAATTTATGATTGCGTTAATGCCGCCATTCCAATAA
>CAYYUS010000746.1:0-1777 GCA_964474925.1 uncultured Akkermansia sp.
TTAACTGGCAATCAGTTAGTTAACTTCTAAAAGACTCGTTTTCCTTATTAAATTCTTATCTTTACCCCTTTAAAATTAAAGCATGACCTATTTAGATTTTGAGAAGCCCATCCAGGATTTGGAGACCGAATTGAACAAGCTGAAAGAGGTGGCTGCCAAAAGTAAAGTTGACCTTAGCGATAAGATCAGCGAGATGGAAGGCAATATCCAGGAAAAGATCAGGGAAATTTATAGCAACTTAACTGCTTGGCAAAAAGTTCAGGTGAGTCGCCATCCCGAAAGACCCTACACCTTAGAATATATTGAAACCATTACCAATAAAACATTTATTGAATTACATGGCGACAGAACTGTTGGCGATGATAAAGCAATGATAGGTGGTTTTGGTTCTATTGATGGTGAAGCAGTGATGTTTATTGGTCAGCAAAAAGGGATCAATACCAAAATGCGTCAGATCCGTAGGTTTGGAATGGCAAACCCAGAGGGCTATCGCAAAGCATTACGCTTAATGAAGCTTGCCGAAAAATTCAACAAACCCATTGTAACATTTATTGATACACCCGGTGCTTACCCAGGATTGGAAGCCGAAGAGCGCGGACAAGGTGAAGCTATTGCCAGAAATTTGTTGGAGATGGTTCAATTAAAAGTTCCTGTGATTTGCATCATTATTGGCGAAGGCGCCAGCGGTGGAGCATTAGGAATTGGTATTGGCGATAAAGTATTGATGTTAGAAAATACTTGGTACTCTGTAATTTCTCCTGAATCATGCTCTTCTATTTTATGGAGAAGTTGGAATTTTAAAGAGATCGCAGCGGAAGCGTTGAAGTTAACTGCGCAGGATATGAATAAGAATGGTTTAGTGGATGGCATCATCAACGAACCTTTAGGAGGAGCGCATCGCAACCACGAGCAGATCTTTGATACAGTAAAAGCAGAGATCAAAAAACATTTAACGGCATTAAAAAAATTAAAGCCCGAAGAACGCATCGATCAGCGTATTGCTAAATTTTCGGCAATGGGTGTTGTTCATGAATTAGAAGATTGAAGAATTATGAATTATGAATTAAAACAAAAAATATATGGCAGACACAGGTGATATTAATGTAGGTTCAGTTATTAGATTCAATGGAGAATTAGTTCAGGTAATTGATTGGCAGCACAGAACTCCCGGAAATTTACGTGCATTTTACCAAGCAAAGATGCGCAACCTTATTAACGGAAAACAAACAGAGAACCGCTTTAGAAGTGGTGAATTAGTAGATGTTGTACGTGTGGAGTACAAACAAATGCAATACATATATTCTGAGAACGGATTTGCTGTTGTAATGGACCCTGAAACATTTGAGCAAATACACTTAAACATGAGCATGTTTGGCGATTCAGCCAAGTTTTTAAAAGAGAACATGGAAGTAAAAGTAGTATTTGAAGGGGGCGAAACTCCAATTTTAGCGGAAGCTCCAACATTTATTGAAGCACAAATAACGTATGCCGAACCGGGTGTAAAAGGAGATACGGCAACAAACACATTAAAGCCTGCAAAAATTGATACAGGTACCGAAGTAATGGTACCGCTTTTTGTAAATGAAGGCGATTGGATAAAAGTTGATACTCGCACAGGTGGATATGTGGAGCGTATTAAAAAGTAATTAATGCTTAAACAAAAAAGCCCTCGCAGATCGCAAGGGCTTTTTTTATTTTCTTTTAAAGGCTTTACTCCACAATAAGTTTTTGAGTTACTCTTGTTTTATCCTTTGTTAGAGTTACAAAATAAACTCCG
>CAYYUS010000747.1:0-1776 GCA_964474925.1 uncultured Akkermansia sp.
TTTCAGTAATATACCTGGCAATTCACTTGGTCACATAAACTAAAACCCTCCAGTACATGTTTGTTGATATGTGCCAAAGCAAAAGTGCGAGCCAAAACTGCTTGTACTTTGTAAAATTCCTGATTTGAACGACTACCCGCTTCTGCTTCTGTAACACCGGCTACATACCTATCCACTTCAACGTCGTTAATTATCTTAATTGTATTTTCAAATGTAGAGAAGATCATGTTTTGCGGATATATTCGCGGCTTGCGATCAGGATTGATCAATTTTATTTTTAATTCCGCCGCCGGATTATTTTCGGCTATGAATTTAATGTACCTATAAATACCGATCTTTTTATCTCCCGACACAACTTCGATACTATCATTTTTGTAAATAAGTTTGTATGCCAATTCACCTGCGCTTTCAGAAATAAAATTACCATCGGCTATTACTTTATAAGTTCCTGCGTTGATAGAAATAGTTGCAGAAAGCACTTTAAGGTGTGTGTACATACGCACCATGATAGTTTCTGTGGGAATAAAGAACGAACTGCAGAGTAAAGACCAAAGTATGATCAGTTCCAAAAATAAAAATCGTTTATATATATTTTTTAGCTTCAATTCAGTTTCAAATAATTTAATAATTGCTCGGCCAAACGTTTGGATGCTCCAACACCGCCTAATTTATCATAAAGCGATGCATAATCGTTCAATATAGCTTGGCGATGTTCTTTATTGTTCAATATCAGATCGAGTTCTGCTTTGATATTTTCGGAAGTAAGATCGGTTTGCACCAGTTCTTTAACAGCGGGTTTATCTAATATTAAATTTACCAACGAAATATATTTAATGTCGACCAACTGTTTGGCAATGGCGAATGATAATCCACCGGCTTTATAACACACTACCTGCGGCAAATTATACAAAGCACTTTCCAAAGTTGATGTTCCTGATTTAATGATGCCGGCAATGGCATAACTCATTAATTCGTAAGTTTGATCAAATACAACGCGAATATCTTTTTGTTCTAAGCCTTTGTAATAATCCTTCGATAAGTTATTTGAAGCGCCAATAACAAACTGATAGCCATTAAAGCTTTCTTTTACATTCAGCATTATTTGCATCATGCGTTCTATTTCTTGCTTTCTACTTCCCGGTAGTACAGCAATAATTGGTTTTTCGGAAAGTTTATTGTTTGCAATAAAGGCTTCTTTACTTATGAGATCCTTCTTTTTTTGTTCAATAGCATCCAACAGTGGATGACCAACAAAATCAACGTCGATGTTATGCTTGGCATAAAACGCTTTTTCAAATGGAAGGATGACGAATAATTTTTTTGTGTACTTTTTAATGATCTCTACTCTATTCTCTTTCCAGGCCCAAACGGTTGGTGAGATATAATAATACACGTTGATGTTATGTTCCGCGGCCCATTTAGCCATACGCAAATTAAATCCGGGATAATCTACCAAAACTAATGCATCCGGTTTGAATTGTAATATAGCATCCTTTACTTTTTTAAAATTTGCTTTAATGGTTCTAATATTTTTCAATACATCAACAAATCCCATAAAAGCCATTTCAGAAATATGGATAACAGGTTTTGTTTTACAAACCGCTTCCATTAACGGACCACCCGTAAAACCAAATTGCAAGGTATTATCCATGCGCTGCAATTCCTTAATGCAATTGGATGCATGAAGATCGCCACTTGGCTCGCCTGCTATGAAAAATAATTTCACTGTTTAAAAAAAAGTTAAGTAGGCTAATATCAAAGCGTAAATAAGAACAC
>CAYYUS010000748.1:0-1775 GCA_964474925.1 uncultured Akkermansia sp.
TTGTAGGGTTGCGGTGGCTTCCGTTGGTCGCCTCCTTACCCAACAAACACTATGCAAAGTACTAAGCAGGGCTTTTCGCTACAATCGCTCACGCGGCAGTACAGTAAATGAACACTATGGAACTCATACAAAAATATTTTCCTGATCTAAGCAAACAGCAAGTAGAACAATTTGCGCAATTAAAAGAGTTGTATACGTTTTGGAACGAGCAGATAAATGTTATTTCGCGCAAGGACATGGATAATTTTTACGAGCGTCATGTATTGCATTCGTTAGGCATTGCCAAAGTATTGCAATTTGCACCGGGAACAAAAATATTGGATGTTGGCACAGGCGGAGGCTTTCCGGGAATTCCATTAGCCATTATGTTTCCGCAAGCGCAATTTCATTTGGTAGATAGCATTGGTAAAAAAATAAAAGTGGTAAATGAAGTTGCCGCCGCTTTAAAACTAAGCAACGTAACAGCTCAACACGAGCGCGCCGAAAAGGTTGATGGCAAATATGATTTTGTGGTGAGTAGGGCAGTAACCGAATTTCCTACGTTTTACAATTGGGTAAAAGGCAAATTTGCCAAAGAGCAAAAGAATGTTCTTTCTAATGGTATTTTATATTTAAAAGGCGGAGACTTAAAACAAGAGTTTGGGCACTTTTATAAAAAATGTGATTTTTACGATCTTAAAAATTACTTTTCCGAAGAGTTTTTTGATACCAAGATGGTGGTTTATCTTTCGGTGTAATTTTTTTCTGGTTTGCTATAAATTATGGCAACACTTCCTTTGATCTTGATGTAGTTTTACGGTCTATTTGATGGTAAGGCCTTGCGCGCCAGCCCTAAAAATGAGGTGGTCGCAAATTGCGACCACCTAGTGTAAATAATTGAAAAAACAATATATTAAGAGCTTAAAAATTACTTTGTAGAAGGATTTTTCGGGAAGAAGAAGGTGGTTTAGTTGAGTGTTTGAGCTACTATGCCGCCTTGTTAGTGTATTGTTTGATCGAACTCAGATCTTTTTTCAAATGCATTTTTTCGTCCTCAATATCAAAGTCGTCTTGAAGCCCCAGCCAGAATTTAGCCGAGTTGCCAAAAAACTTCGAAAGTCTTAAGGCAGTATCTGCTGTAATACGTCTTTTTCCTTTAATGATCTGCGAAATGCGCGTTTGAGGGATTGAAATTTGCTTTGAAAGCAAGTAAGCGCTTACTTCTAAAGGAATAAGAAACTCCTCTAGCAGTATTTCTCCGGGGTGAATGTTTTTTAGTTTTTTCATTGTATTAATGGTAATCTATAATTTGAACATTATAAGCATTTCCGTTTTCCCATTTGAAAATAATCCGCCATTGGTCGTTAACCCGAATAGAATAAAGATCCTTTAATCCTCCTTTAAGTTTTTCAAGCCTATTAGAGGGGGGGGTCATAAGGTCTTTTATATCTATTGAATTATTCAGCATTCTTAATTTTCGTCTCGTAATTTCCTGTATGTCGGTTGCAACGCCCTTTACACGTTCACCTTCCCATATTTTTTGTGTGATCTTGTCTCCAAACGATACTATCATACTACGTTACTAACGTTAAAGATAAGTAATTTGTTTTAATTCCGCAAATTATTATGTGTGTGCCTATATATTAAAATTAAGACTTGGAAGATGGGTTTATATTGGCATAGTTTTCCCTCCCCCGTCTTCGGCTGTCGCCTCAGCCACCCCCTCAAGAGGGGGATTGACTCCCATCCCCCTCTTGAGGGGGTGGCATTTGCGGAGCAAATGACGGGGGAGGGAA
>CAYYUS010000749.1:0-1775 GCA_964474925.1 uncultured Akkermansia sp.
GGTCCAAAAGGAAAAAAGTTCAAATACAAAACACTAAGTGCGCTTTTATTATCCATTAATAAAGAACCTCTCGAAAAGCAAAGACAATTGATCGAAAGAACATTTGATGATTGGAAAGGCGCTTTAGAACAAGTTGATGATGTACTAATAATGGGAGTTAGAATTTAACATGAACTACAAAACACTAACCATATTGCTATTTATTTTCGCAGGCCGCCTTTTTTCACAAGAAACTCGCGCCATCGATTCATTAAAAGCTTTTATTGCAAAAGCTCCCGATGATTCAAATAAAGTAAATGCTCTTTACAAATTAGGCGCTCAATACGATCTTTTTAAATCAAAACAACATATTGAGCATTTTATTTCAGCACTCAATCTAGCCAAAAAAATTGGACACACGAAGGGTCTCAATAAGATCTATAACTCCTTAGTTACCTATCTTTTTTATAAGGATATGTATGATGTTGCTATGAGCTATGGCATAGAACAATTAGAATACTTAAATAAAAATGGTACCGAAAAGGAAAAACATGTTTTGTATATGATGCTCGGCAATTTAAGCACTAAACAAAAAAAGTTTGATGATGCTGAGAAATATTATGGCATGGTTTTAGCCTACAATAAAAATTCAAAAGACGAAGTAGCCATTGCTAGAACCTTAATGAATATTGTTCTACTAAAAATGGAGCAAAAGCAACTCGACACTGCTATTATATATGCTTATAGGGCAGTTGAATTATTTAAAAGAAATGATCAGCAGTCATTCGCTGCTAATATGACCCTTGGCCTTGCCGAGATATTTTTACAACAAAAAAAATACGATGCTGCCGAACAAAAAGCGATGGAATCTAACTTGATTTACAAAAGCATAAAAATAAACCATGGTGTTTGCAATACGAATTATGTTTTAGGAATGATCAGTAGCGAACAAGATGCACATCAAAAAGCTATCACTCATTTTAGCTTAGCGATAAGATATGCCGATACATTAAATCTTTTGGTAATGAAACGCGATTGCTACAAAATGCTCGCAAAAGAATTTGCAGCACTTAATGATCATAAGCAGGCATACATAAATCAAGTGAACTATCAAACATGCGACGATTCACTTAATATTGAGTCTCAAAAAGGAAAAATGCTGGAGGTAGAAGTTAAATACGATATTTCCAAAAAAGAGAATTTACTATTAGAGCAAAAAGTTGAGATCGAATCAAAAGATAAACAACGTAATTTACTTCTTTTGGGTCTATCAGCTATCCTCCTACTCCTTTTCATTTCGTTTAGAGCATACAAACAAAAAAAGAATTCGTCGGAGATCATTGCCAAGCAAAAAGAATTAGTGGAAGATAAACAGAAAGAGATCTTAGATTCTATTAATTATGCCAAGCGAATTCAAAGTGCCATTTTAGCGCGTGAGGAAGATATAAACAAGCATTTACCGGAGAGTTTTCTTTTATATCGTCCAAAAGATATTATAGCAGGCGACTTTTACTTTTTTGAAGTTACCGATACTCATATTTTTTATGCAGCGGCCGATTGCACAGGACATGGAGTTCCAGGAGCTTTAATGAGTGTGGTTTGTTCTAATTCATTAACGCGTTGCGTAAAAGAGTTTGGATTAAAAAAACCCGGAGAGATACTTGATAAAACACGTGACCTAGTCGTGGAAACACTCAAAAAAAGTGGCGAAGAAGTAAAAGACGGCATGGATATAAGTTTAATTGTTTTTTCACGAAAGAACATGCAAAAGGATATTGAATGGGCCGGAGCAAACA
>CAYYUS010000750.1:0-1771 GCA_964474925.1 uncultured Akkermansia sp.
TTCATTTTCACTATAACTGAATGAATGGTTAATACCTTCCAGTAAATTATTTAGCTTTATACCTTCAATAGCTTCTTTTGTAGATGGAACCAACTCAAGTTTTTTATTAACGTGAAGAATGTATACATGCGAGTTAAATAAGTGAGTGAGTTCTTTTAAAGGGCTTAACACTTCGCCGTTAATTTCTTGATTATCATACGCCAGTATCACGCTTTTAATACCTTCAAACTTTGCGTCTTTTCCTATTGCTAATACCGGACATTTAGAATTTTTTATCAAAGAGGAGGTAACACTTCCCAGTACCTTCTCGGTAATAAATCCTCCCCCTTGTGTACCCATAATAATCAAATCGATTTTATTGTCAATCACATACTCGCTAATTACATCCGCTGCTAAACCCTGTTTGCAAACGATCTCAACCGATATTCCTTTACCATTCTTGTCATGAAGATTTTTTTCTATCTTTCTTAAAGAATCTACTATGTTCTTTTCCATTTCAACTTCAGAGGGAAGGTTTATTGGCATTTCTGAGTTCACAATAGGTACATGATAGGCATGGAACAAAACCAATGTAGCGTTAAATGGCTTAGCCATTTCTGCGGCATAATCAATCGCGTTGCGTGATATGTCGGAAAAGTCGGTAGGTACTAGAATTGTCTTCATCTTATTTATTTATTTATATTTATTTATTTATTAAATTTTCTTCAGCAAACTTACTTTAGGTTAAACCGCCAATTAATGACCCTTATTAGAGGTGATACTGACAGTTATCAGTTTTGATAAAAATCCAACTATAATTTTAACTTATTTGTTAAAATTAACAGTTTAAAAATAAACTATTCCCTAGTATACTTGCAACAGTCCGGCAAACGATCATAAGTTGCCTTATGAGCATAAAGATCTTCAGTATCGTGGCCCTTTAAAGCAAGTTTTTCATGAATCTTTTCGAGAGTGATAACTCTAGGGCTGTAAGTTACAGTCAGCATTTTTGTATCTATATCCCATTTTGCTTTTCTCACACCTTTAACTTTAAGGCTCTTTTCTATACGGGTTTTACATTTTCCGCAATTGCCCCAAACTTTCATTTCAACCGTTATTTCTTTCCCTTTTTTCCTAAGGGAATATAAATAATTAATAACTGATGGTATTACACTCATTTTCTCCTCCTTTTTTTATTTCATTTTACTAATTTTCTGTCCTTCCATTGGATTGTTCCCTATCTTAAAGAAATACTTACTATTTAATAAAAAAGAATCTCAAACAGAAACTAAAGATAATCCGCTTACATCTTCATTCCTCCCATATCACCACCACCCTTCCTGATTACACTCTCGCTTTTTAAATAGTAGGCTCCCGATACAACTACTTTCTCTCCTGGTTTTATCCCGGAAAGAATTTCGACCTCTTTTTTATTTTCAATGCCCGTTTTAACCATTCTCTGCTCAAACATTCCATCGTTGTTTTCAACCCAAACAGAAGTTGTTGATTCAAATAATAAAGCAGACTTGGGAATTACCAGTGCCTTTTTCTCATTTCTTTCCAAATAGAGATAAGCCATCATCCCAGGCTTTAATTTATTGTTACTATTATTCACCTGCACCCTGATTAAATTTACTTTCTGATCATCTTCCAATGACGGATTATCAAAAGCAATTGCACCTTTATACATTTCATTTGGGTATGCTTCAAATTCGATTAAAAGCGAAGGATTTTGTTCCAGATATTTTATTTCATCGCTATACAACTGCGTATTTATCCATAAACTATTTAA
>CAYYUS010000751.1:0-1771 GCA_964474925.1 uncultured Akkermansia sp.
TAGTTCGTTTTTTACTTGTGATGCGTTTGTGGATGTTGGTCCAATTAATTACAGCACTACTGTTAATGGTGATGTAAAGATCTTGTATGATAAACCAAACGATAAGATCTCGATAAAGATAACGAGGGCTATTTTTGAATTATACACGGTTATCCTTGACAAAAAAGTACACATTAAGGATATTCATTTGGAAGAGAAGTTCAAAGAACCCTTTTTATTTGATGGACCAAAATCGTATGGAACTTCGGTAGATGTAACTTTGCCCGATAGCGCTAAAAAAACCATTTATATTCAGCCAAGTGATTGCCAACTAAATATAAAATGGAAAGAAGTTTGTGCTATTTGCGAAGTAACCGTAAGCGATAAGCCGTTAAAGCCTCAGACACCGATAACTCCTCCAAAGTCATCTACAACCTACAAATCCACACCGGAATCTAAAATTTCCGCTACCGTTCAGCCTAAGCCAAAAGCCACTGAAACTAAAACGGTTACACCTCAAAAAAAATAGTTATTTTTACAGGTAATGTTCAACATTTTCAAGTTATTCTGGTCGTATAATTTGCCTAGATGGTCTATTTTGATCATCGATACAATAATTTGTGCTTTCTCGTTAACGCTTGCTGTATTACTCCGTTTTAATTTTGATGATATTCCTGCGGTTGATAAAAGTAATTTGCCACTGGATTATGCTGTAGTTCTCATTATTCGTTTCATTACTTTTTTTATCTCAAAAACATACAAAGGGGTTGTGCGCTATACAAGTTCAAAAGACGCCACTCGAATTTTTACTATCGTTATTATAGGAAGTGTTTTGATCTTTATTACTAATCTCGCTTATTATTTCTTTGGAAGCAAGACGTATTTTATTCCAAATTCCATAATTATTATTGACGCACTTTGTACCTTGTTTTTAATGATCAGTTCGCGCTTGGCGGTAAAAGCTTTATTCCTCGAAACAAAAAATCCTACCAGTGAGCGCATGAATGTCATCATTTTTGGTGCAGGGGAGGCTGGAATCATAACAAAAAGAACTTTGGACAGAGATGCTGCGATCAAATACCGTGTGGTTGCTTTTGTTGATGATGATGAAAAGAAAAAGGGAAGAAGTTTAGAAGGGGCTTTTATTCATACAACAGATAAATTAGGACAACTCATCAAAGATAATAATGCCGAGATCGTGATCATCAGCATCCAAAATTTAAGCGCAGCAAAAAAGAATGAGATCACTGATATTTGTTTGAATCATAATACACGCGTTCTAAATGTTCCTCCTCCAACCAAATGGATCAATGGGGAGTTAAGTTTCAATCAATTAAAAACAATAAACATTGAAGATCTTTTAGAGCGCGAACCAATAAAATTGGATGCTGATCTGATAAACGATCAAATAAAAGGAAAGGTAATAATGATCACCGGTGCTGCGGGTTCTATAGGAAGTGAATTGGCAAGACAGTGCATGAAATTTGACCCTTCAAAAATTTATTTGCTCGACCAAGCCGAATCACCTTTACATGAATTAGATCTTGAATTCCATGATAAATACAAAAAGGGAAGTTACGAAGTAGCGCTTGCCGACGTACGAAATGTAGAACGCATGCAAAAAGCGTTTGAAACATTTAAACCAAACATCGTTTTTCACGCGGCCGCATACAAACATGTGCCTTTAATGGAAAATAATCCTTCCGAATCTGTTTTTACAAATGTTTTAGGAACAAAAGTATGCGCTGATCTTTCGGTTGAACATAAAGTTGAGAAGTTTGTTTTTGTTAGC
>CAYYUS010000752.1:0-1770 GCA_964474925.1 uncultured Akkermansia sp.
GAACAGAATTTATCATTAGGAAGCATCAAATGAATATTTATTTGGGCGGTGATGTTAAATATGAATATGCGAATGGGACAAGAACGCGATCAATGTTGACAGGTATGATGGCAGGTAAAACTTTCAGAGACACATTGTGGCAACAAGGCACTGTTTTACATACTGGAGTGTTTGGGCATATGGAAAAGAGATTAGGTGATTTTGAATTGACCTTTTCTTCGCGCTTGGACAATGTCATTTCAAAACCTAAAATACATAGTTATAAGTTTTTAAATAAATACAATGAACTAGAAAGTGTTGACTTGAATCCAAGCATTAGTATGGGGTTGAACAAAACATTTAATCAAAAATTTCAAACTGGCGTATGGATTGGTAGAGGCGTGAGAAGTGCTAGCATAACTGAGAAATTCATCAATTTCTTACCAGTTGGTTTAGATGCTTACGAAGTATTAGGCAATCCACAATTAAAACCAGAATCAAATACCCAAATTGACTTCTTGATGTCCTATAAGAATGAGTACACAAGTTTGCACTTGAATCTCTTTCATTCATATGTGCAAAATTTCATCAGCATGGTAGTTGATCCAACTTTGAAACCAGTCGTTTCGACAGCGCCCGGAGTAAGAAAATTTATCAATATTGACGCAGCACAATTAAATGGCTTTGAGTTTAATTGGGCCCAACGATTATGGGTAGATGCAAAAAATGAATTAAGCGTTGCTTATATAAGAGGTCAAAACATTGATTTAAATCAACCACTTCCTGAAATTAATCCACTTGAAATTAGAAATAAAATTACTTTAGACTTTTACAAAGATATTTTCACTTCTTATATTAATTATAGGTATGCTTTTAATCAAAATAGGGTTTCAAAAGCGTTTAATGAACGTGTTACACCAGGCTTTACTGTGATTGACATGGGAGTAAAATATCAACCCCTTGAAAAATTACAGATTTCAGGCACTATATTAAATGTTTTTGATGTGACTTACAAAGAACATCAAAGTCGCTATATTAGTACAACACTTCCGCTCAATGCGCCAGGCAGAAGTGTTGTAGTAATGGCCTCCTATAGTTTTTAATTGATAGATGCTTTTTGAGCCATTGGGAAAAGCAGGTTATTTTCTAGATGCACATGTTGGTGAAGGTCTTCTTCAAAAGCCTTAAGTTCTTCCAGACAGATTCTATGTGTCGTACATGCTGTTTCTGGAGCAGTATAGTTATTTGTTAGCGTTCTAATTGCATATAAAAGATCGCCAGCTTTTTCATGTTCTATTTCCAACTCGTGAACTGGAGTATCAATATAACCATCCTTAATAGCTGTTTTGTCTTTTTGAATGTCAGAGGAGCTAATCGTTTTAATTCTCGGAAATAAGACCTGTTCTTCTTTTTCTAGATGAGGTAATAATTCTTCTGCAACTTCCTTAAAGAGTGCTTTTACTTCAATCATATAAGGATACTTAGCACCATGTTTTAAAACTAACTTTTCAATATGGTTCTGAATGGTAGGAATTGCATTGCGAACGTAAAAATGATGATGAATTTGTATGTATGAAATTAATTGATCAGCAGTCATTTCGGCGAAAGGCATGCTTGGATTACTTTTTGCGATAGAATTATCCAACTCTACTAACAAATCATCTATTACAATCCCCTTTTCAATACACGCTTCATTTAAGGTTTTACCACCTCGACAACAAAAATCCAAACTGTACTTTTCCAAAACAGGGATGTATTCATGGTGTTCCAAAACGATACTCTTTAAAGATT
>CAYYUS010000753.1:0-1764 GCA_964474925.1 uncultured Akkermansia sp.
GTGTATCCAATAGGTCCCCATTCAGTAACAAAAATGGGTAAGCCTTTATTTAAAGCTGCGGTGGCCAGGTCTCTTAATTCCTTTTTATGAAATACGGTATAAAAATGTAATGTATAGGCAATATTAGTAGAAATAGTGATTGGATCTGCGGCAGCTAAGTCAACTCTTTGAGACCATGTTGGGGTGCCTACTACTATCATATTATCTGGATCTATTTTCCGAATGGCAGTAATCACTTTTTCTGCGTATGGTTTGATTGTATTGCTCCAAGATATTTCTAATGGCTCATTAAAAATCTCATAAATGATATGATCGTTTTTCCCATAAAGCATAGCCATTTGAGTAAAGAAATCTATGGCTTCATCTGTGTATTTGTGTGCATTTTCCGTATGCCAATCAATAATAACATAGAGTCCTTTATCCAAAGCAGCATCTACAATGACTTTTACTTTTTTTATATTACCATTTTTATCCTGTAAATATCCGCCTACTTCATCTACACCCATAGAGGCTCTAACAATACTTGCTCCCCAGTCTAGTGCGAGCCAGTCTACTACCTGAGCTTTATAATAATTTTCTCCGCCCCAACCATTATTACTCCAGTAAAAACTATTTCCCGCCAAAGAAATGGGATTTTTGTTCTTGTCTACAATTTTATTGCCACTGGTTTGAAGGAGTCCATATTTTTCTACAATAGAACTATAATTTCTTGTACTTAATTGTATTTGATAGGTTACTGTTTGTTTAGAAATGACATTGGTGACGATGATAGAAGACCCATTATTAGATAAATATATTTTTTCTCCAACTTTTAAATTGGAAGTACAATTTTCAGCTAAGCTGATGCTCTGTAGAACTACATGCTCAGTGCCTAAAGGTAATAGTCTATCAAGTATAATTGTATTACTCGAAATTTGAGTATTGAAAATAGAGCCATTATAATCAAAATTGAGACTACTTATACTGGCTTCTCCATTGACAAGTATTGTTTGTATTTCTTTTTCTTTACAAGCATTCAGAAAAAATACAAATAAGAAGATAAATATGGATAGGGATTTTATTTTAATCATAATCAAATACTTTAATTACATATCAATTGATTAGCATATAAAGTAAGTAATTAATATATGATTATTGATTAAACTATTTTAAGATTTTACGCTCAATTCGAATTATTAAAATAGTTTAATAATAGAAGTTTAAACAACCATGTTCATTTGATTAAGTCAAAAAGGAGTACGCAATTATTAGAAAATAAGCTTAAAAATATTTACTGATGCTTCAGTGCTTCGCGCTTAGATAAATTTGAAAGTTGTGGATGGGCTTTCACAAAATTTATAACCCATTTCGCATCTGTATATGCGTATGCTCTTAAGGCCCAGCCAATCGCTTTACGAATAAAAAAGTCCTCCTCTAGTTGACAGTTTTCAATGTATTGGGTGAGTAGGGTAGTATCGGTTTTTTTCTTATAAGTCAATTGAAATAATAGACTCATTCTTTGCAACCATTTATTTTTAGATCGATTCCATTTTGCTGTTGTCGATTCAATTTGATCTGGAAATTTCAAAAAGAATTTACTAATCACAAATGAATTAGTAGAATCAACAGAATCCCACCAACTTTGATGGGTAACCATCCATTCAATCAGTGGAATGGATTTTGTAGACCATAGTTTATGATGGTGTCCTAAAAGTTCAATGGCAAAATAATGCAATTCTCTTTGTGGAGCTGCAAAACAATCCTTAATTAAACTACTTAATTCAT
>CAYYUS010000754.1:0-1763 GCA_964474925.1 uncultured Akkermansia sp.
TGTTACGGTTATCGCTGCTGACTGGGTTATTACAGCGCTGTTAGTGTTTACTCCCGAAACAAATATGGTATAGGTAGTATTTGCTGTTGGGCTAACAACAAATGCCGGATTTACTTGAACTACAGGACCTGGCAGCAATGTATAAACGGCGGCCGCTAAACAGTTTTGGCCATTAATGCTTATGGTAGCATTAGCCCCCGAACAAATAGAGGTAGTATAATTTGTAGGCATGCCGGTTGATGAAAATTTCGCAATAAAGCAATCGTCCCCACCACCATTATTATTTGCATTATAAAACGCACCACCACCCGGATTTACTGTTGGGTAAACAGAAGTATTTGGGGTTGACCACTCGCCCGTGATATAAAAATTTCCATTATTATCAATTGTGGTCGATTCACGAAAATCTCCGCCTACGCCACCAAAATATGTTCCCCATAACTGTGTGCCATTATTGGAGAATTTAATTAGAAATTGATCGTAAAATCCACCACTAAATGTAGAATTAAAATAACAGGTGCTGCAAGCGTTTAGCAAAGGTAACGATGTAGAATTAGTATTAAAACAAATGAAAATATTATTACAAAGATCAATTACCAAATTATCATTAGCGTATATCGCCTCGTTGGTGCTTCCGCCTATGTAGCTAGCCCAAAGAAGCGATCCCAAATTACTGAACTTAATAATAAACGCGTCGTTACCTCCTCCAATGGTTCCTTGAAAGAACGTTCCAGCATTAAGTACCGGAAAATTTAAAGAGTTGGTTGTGCCGGTTACAAATAAATTTCCTGAAGCGTCGCAATCAATTGAACTCGCCACATCTGATGAGCTTCCGCCATAATACGTAGCCCATAAGCGATTTCCTAAATTGTCGAATTTCACAATACAAATATCATTTGCTCCGGAACTTGCTGCTTGAAAAAAAGTAGAAGAGTTCTGTGTTGGAAAATTTTGTGAATATGTCTGCCCGGCAACAAATAAATTGCCATTATTATCAAAAGTAAGTGTATAAAAGTGATCTGTGGCTGTGCCTCCGTAAAAAGTAGCCCATAATCTATTACCCAGATTGTCAAATTTCAATATGTAGGCATCGGTATTACCCATATTGGCTACTTGAAAAAATGTGCCTGAATTTTGCAATGGAAAATTTGTTGAGGATGTACTTCCACAAACAAAAACATTACCCGATTGATCTACATCAATAGTAGCTGCTTGATCTTGAAGAGTTCCTCCATAAAAAGTAGCCCAAAGTCGAGTTCCTGAATTACTAAATTTTAATATAAATGCTTCACCTCCACCTGCAATGGCGGCTTGAAAAAAAGTTCCTGAATTTTGAATAGGAAAATCAGCCGAAGAAGTGTTTCCCGTTATAAAAACGTTTCCGTTAAGATCGCAATCAAGGCTTTGAACAGATTCACTCGATGATCCACCATAAAATGTTGACCAAACGATGGCGCCTGTAGAACTAAACTTTGTTATGAACGAGTCAGAAAACCCGGCTATGGTGCCCTGAAAATAGGTGCTGTTATTTTGAACCGGATAGTTTGCTGATGAAAGATAACCACCCGTAAAAAGATTTCCCGCAGCATCGTTGGCAAGGCCCAAGGGCCCTTCAATGCCCGAGCCGCCATAAAACGTTGCCCATGTTAGTTGTGGATCGATAATAAGATCTGAAGTGCGTAAAGTTAATTCTTCGCCTGGAAAATTAAATGCCAAAGAGGTTTCATAGCACTCATCTTCGTTCATTTTTGTTTTCTTTTGAT
>CAYYUS010000755.1:0-1761 GCA_964474925.1 uncultured Akkermansia sp.
TTTATTCTTTTCATTATTCTTGAAATCTTGAGCTTACTTTTTTTTAGTGTAATAAATATTTTTTATCGTTGCCCTGGACTGCTTGGCCATATAGAAGTCGGATATGGTATAGTTGTAAGCTTATCCGATGATACAACGGCCATAAATCAAAGCAGTATATTAAATTTATGTCATGGCTGTAATTAATAGCGGTTTAAATCAAATTTTTATCTAAACTGTTACTACAGCAGCTACATTTTCTTGTATCCAAGGTGATGTTGCGGAAAGTGGCGAAACTTTATAGCACATCGACTTTTGATAGTTTTAAGAAAATTAATTTTGTTTCATAAATAAAGCCAGAATAGCCAATGTATGTCTCACTCATTAAGCATGGTACATGCATAATATATTTGTGATACTTTAATTTTTCAGGCTCAAGCGAGTCTTTCGAAACGCTTAAGCAGCGACTAGAAGAGAAAGGTAAATATATATTCAATACTCTACAACTTGAATATTTAAAGACCAGCTTATATCTGAACTAAAGCAAAAATTAGACTTTATTCAAAGCCTTTCGAGATCAAACCCATCTATTGATGTCTTTCATTCGAGGAAGGGGTCCGTCGATAACGGTAATATCTTGGTTTTGGATGAGATTCAAAGTCCTACCTTTCGCAACTTTGATGTAAGCAGCCGCAAGATGAGTCTAGATCCTAGAGAGAAGAAGCCCCGATTTAGGAGGCATACTGCCGAGACATCTATGCTTTCCGAAACCATAAACTTTGAGGATGCATTGCCTATTGGGGCATCTCAAAGCCACAATCGGCTACAAAGCATGTCTTTTGCTATTTTACCCACCATCAAACAATGTAATAAGTATGAACGAATTTTCATTTCTCACAGGCTTAGTAATTCCAAAGATTTCAAGTCCATCTAGTAAAGATGGCCAAAGAAAAGTTGCAGTGAAAGACGCAGAAAGGAAAACGTCGTTTTTTAAAAAAATGTTTTCTTTTGGTTCTAGAAAGACGATTTGTCCGTCCCAGTCTTTAAAGTCTTTGAAATCGGTCGATTCATCCTGCAGCGTTGATTCGATGCAAGAGCTGTCGTATTTGGAAATATTTTCATTTAGTTTTCTAAAAAATGCACACGTCGACTTATCCAGCATAGAAGTATGCCAAAGAACTGTACTACAGTAGTAACTTGTTTAGAAATATTTATCTTGGAACGAGTGCATACAATATTTGGGAGTGACAAAGGACCAGCTAAAATTAATGCGTTCATCTTCTGTTGAAGGAAGAAAACGCACCGTATTTCTTACCAAGGAACAACTTTTATTGTGGCCAAAAGACCAGATTCCGTAGACAATAAATGTGTTTCAATTGTCCTATCTAGGGTATAGTTTTGGCGGGCACATCCGATGAACGCAGCTGCAATTATTGGCGGGGAACTATTTGAATCAGTCTGTTCTCACTTTGGCGAATCACAATTTCACGTATCATGTCACCGCAAAAACATTCAGTCTTTGCGGAAGCTTCACGCGAAAGCATCAGCCTCCGGGATTGACGGGGAGTCTTTGTTTTTGCAGGCATTTTCACATTGCCTGCACGTAATCCTGAGTTCAAAAAAGAGTGACGACACATCCGGTCGGTTATTGCGCTTTTTAGTGGGGTTTATTGTTCGTTCGGCGGAGGCAGCAGCGGCGATGCCTAGTAATGGATTTGTCGAAAGGTTTGTGGAAGGTTTAATGGGCCATGTCTTGGAGCACATTGATTCCAAGGAGAAGCT
>CAYYUS010000756.1:0-1758 GCA_964474925.1 uncultured Akkermansia sp.
CGTTATCATATTGTTTTTAAGTCAGGCTTTTTGCCAGGCCCAACGCTTTGCCGATCAGATCCCACAACTAAAACGCTATACGCAGTCGGAAGTTTATGACAGTGTTAATGGTATTTTTATTTTCAATAGGCTTATCGAATGTTTAGGTGGAGATTCTGTAAAATACAATAAAGCAGGTTACAACGCTCAAGGGTGGAATGAAGAATTTTATAGTAGCGGAAAAATTCTTCACAAAGGGTATTACGTAGATGGAAAATTAAAGGTGTTCAAGAACTTTTATGAGAACGGACAAGTAGAGCGTTCGTTTGTAAACCCCGACCCATTGCATAGCGCTGTAGATGTTTTTTATGATAATGGTACGCCAAAGAAAAAAATAGCCTATTACGAAGGGAAACCTCAAAAATACTATGAGTTCTATGATAATGGTTTACCAAAAATTGCTGTTGAGAACGAAAAGGAAATGAAGTATATCACTTTAAAAAAATCGTGGTATTCTAATGGACAAATGGAATATGTTATTGAATTAAAAGATAAAAAGGAAAAAGTATTCGTTGAAAAAAAATATTATTCAAACGGGCAAGTAAGAGAAGAGGGAACTCTTAGATTAAGTGCCGATGGGCAAAAATATCTTAAAGATGGAATGTGGACCTTTTACGATGAAAGCGGTAAGAATAAAAAGACCGAAAAATTCACTGAGCAGTAGATTCTGGCTGCTAATTGTCATCAAACAAATTTCTAAGTTATAAACTAGTCGGTTTTCATAATATTGCCTTGGCTTTTAAGGTTCTATAAAGGTAAATTGGGTATATTTGTTATGCTTGAAAACCATTATAGATAGCCGCTCGGCAAGCTTTTTAGATATCAAAGAGATCTTGAGATTCAAAGACCTTTTATGGAATCTTTCAAAGCGTGATGTTTTGATCCGCTACAAACAAACATTTATTGGAGTTTTATGGGCGGTGATAAGACCACTGATCAATATTTTAATTTTTGGTTTAATAGCTCAGTTCATCGAACGCTCGGCAAGCTTGTCTGATAAATTTATCACCGTTTCAGCGGGTGTTGTTTTGTGGACCATGATATCAACTGCCATTAACGATATCAGCAACTCCATGATCGCTAATTCAAATATCCTTACAAAAGTTTATTTTCCTAAGATCATCATTCCGCTTTCGTCGCTTACAGTTTGCTTGATCGATTTTTTTATTTCATTCATAATTCTTCTCATTCTTCGGATCTTTTATTTGGGCTTACCTGGTTTTGAGATCTTACTCGCGCCATTGTTCGTTATCTATGCCATGCTGTTTAGTTTCTCCATTGGATTATTCTTTGCTTCACTCAACATAAAATTCAGAGATGTGAAATTTGTGATCCCGGTTTTGGTACAAGTGGGATTTTATGTTTGTCCTATTTTTTTATCCTTAGGATTTTATTTAGACAAATTACCTGCAAACCTTGAACCTATTTTTCTTTTGAATCCTTTAGTTACCATTATCCAGGGATTTAAATACAGTTTTTTAGGAGAGCCCATGATGATACCAACTATTTACATCTATGGTTCTTTGGGCATCACATTTTTATTCCTGTTCATCAGTGTACGCTATTTTGTGAAATTCGAAAAAACATTTGCCGATTTCGTATAATGTCAAACCCCATCATCCATATCGATAATGTTGGTAAAAGCTATAAGCTTAAACATTTGCTTGGCACAAGTAAGGACGAAATGTTCATTGATTCGGTTAAGAACAGGGGAAAGAC
>CAYYUS010000757.1:0-1757 GCA_964474925.1 uncultured Akkermansia sp.
GATATAAAACCGTTAATGCCGCACATGTTACATGTTAATGGATTTCAGGAATTGTTTATCGGCCAGCATTTTTTTAAGACCTTCTTCAATAGTGATGAGTTTTTTATTCAGTATACTCTTCATTTTTGAATTATCGGGCTGCCTGCGAGTCATATCCCCCTCTTTTAAAGGTGGTAAATTCACGATCTTTGATGTGGAGCCCGTTAATTTGATGATAAGTTCGGCCAATTCTTTAATGCTGGTAAGTTCATCATTTCCTAAATTGATCACATCGTTCTTTACCAATCCTTTTTCAAAAATATTGCTGATGGTCTCAATATTATCATCAATATAGGTGAACGTACGTGTTTGCGAACCGTCACCGTATAAAGTAATATCTTCTCCTTTTAAAGCCGCTGCTATAAATTTGGCAGTAACAAAATCGGTGCTTTGTTGCGGACCATATGTATTAAAGAAACGAAATATGGTGTAATCTAAGCCGTGTTCTTGCTGGTAGCTTCTAAAGAAACATTCGCCAAGGTTTTTCACAACTGCATAAGGTACGCGCGAGTTAAGCGGTGTTTTGTGCTCGTTTTGAGGTAATTCAACAGGTTCGCCATACACTTCTGAAGAGGATGAATAGAATACGCGTTTTACTGAAGAATTTTTTGAAAGCTCTAAAACATTTTTGATCCCATCAATATCTTTCAACACTTTAATGGGATTCTCTTGCGTTCTAATTACACCAACAACAGCAGCCAAATGAAATACAAAATCAAAATTGAACGAATAGAACACCGAATCAATTTCGTTTAGGTTGTTTACGTTCGCTTTAACAAATTTAAAATTCTCCTCATCAAGTTTGGGTAATTTTTCAAGAGAACCAGTGCTTAGATCATCAATAACAACAACAAAATGAAATTTATTTGAGATCAGTTTTTTTACAAGAGCACTTCCAATATTTCCGGCGCCTCCGGTTACAAGTATTTTTAATTTATACGCCATGTACGAGTTTCAATAGACTTTGTTTCCATATTTCGGGAGTGATCTTTGCGCCTAATTTTACGCTTTCTTCGCCCATTGTAAACAAGTCCTTATCTGCTAAAGATAACATTTTTTTCAATGCCGTTTTTAACGATGTTTTGTTATTTGCCTCTATAAGAAAACCGTTTTGGCCTTCAATTACAAATGCTTCGGTGGCGCCAACTTTAGGGGTGCTAATAATAGGAAACCCTGCAGCAGCAAACTCATGTAACGCAACGCCCCAAGGTTCAAAAAAGCTTGGTAATACAAAAACGCCTGTTTGCTGTATGGTTGGTAAAAGATCTTTTGGTTGAATAAATCCTAAATGTTTTATTTTAGGATGAGAAATTGGTTCAATGGAGCCTTTTCCAACACACCATAGCTCCCATTCATTAGGTGTTTCATTTTGAAGCTCAATGAAACTTTCCCATAAAGTATCAATTCCTTTTTCGTGAATATAACGTCCAACAAATATCAAACGCTTTGGGAATTGTTTTTGTTTTTGAGTTTTTGTTTGATCGTAATAACTTGAATATAATTTATGATCACAACAATACACGTTCAGCGAAATATTCTCCTCACTAAAACCTAATTTCTTGGCAAATGTTTTTTGACTTTGACCCGGAACAAACGCCCCTTTAATGTATTTCTTTAAATTAAGTTTAAAATAAACGGCGCCTAGTAATTGCTTTAACGAACCTGTATATTGATTGTCAAAACCCATTATTACATTTTTTAAACGCAATTGTTTTATC
>CAYYUS010000758.1:0-1756 GCA_964474925.1 uncultured Akkermansia sp.
GATGGCTACGGCGTTGCGGTGAGGTCGTGGCGCGCCACCGGTGGCGTGCCATCAATGCATCTGCAAAGCTGCGCGGGGCGGGCTGCGAAATTGGAATCTGACCCCTATTATTTGGACGCCGCAGCGAACCGAAAAACTAGCCCCGGAAGTGGCAGAACTAAAGTATATGGAACACCGAGTGATCTTTGGGGAGTAAGCAGCATCACACCAGGCGATGTTAACTCTATAGAATTTGGCTTAGCAATTTATATGGCGCACTATCCTTACAAAAATGAATCAACCTCTATTCTTTTAAATAATTCCTTTAGCGTAACACCTAATCCAACGCCTTACGTTACTATTTATTATACTGTACCTTCAACAGGCATCATACAAAGTCAAACAAGTGTTGCAAAAATATATAGTTATGAAAGATCTATTTATTTTAAAGAAGCGTTAACTCAAAATTCTGATCTTTCTGTTTACGACATTCTAGGCAACAAAGTATACCACGCAACAGTTGAGCAAGGTCAAAAACAAATTAATTTAGAGCAATTATCTGCCGGTGTTTATGTTTACAAACTAAAGGTTGGTGAAAATATATTTAGTCAGAAAATAAAATTGGACTAATTTCAAATTGTTTCTTAAGAAAGAGCCCTTGCATATGCAGGGGCTTTTCTTTTCAAATTTAAACTGGAATTTCAATAGTTACTGTGGTTCCTTTATCGGGATAAGAATCAAAGATCACCTCGCCATTTAAAAAATCTATACGCGATTGGATATTCTTTAAACCAATTCCTCCATCGGTCTCGTTAAGTTTACTATTTACATCAAAACCTTTACCGTTATCCTCTATCAAAATGGTTAGTTCTTTCTCATGTTTAATAAATTGAATGCCAACCTCACTTGCCTGAGCATGCTTAATGATATTATTAACTAGTTCCTGCATTACTCTAAAAAGTATATTCTCAATGGTTGCATCCAATCGTTCGTTCATTCCAACGATCTCTAAATTCACCTTCAAATTCCCACTCGAACTTATTTTGTTCACAAATTCGCGAACAGCCATTACCAATCCCGATTTTATCAAGGCATTTGGAACCATGCTATGCGAAACAGCACGTACTTCCTTTACTGATTCATCTAAAAGATCCAACGCATTTTTCAGCATAAGCTCTTCTTCAGGTTTATTTGTTTTTAAACTAGCTTGCAATCCCGAAATATTCAATTTAGCTGCTGATAATTGCTGACCAATGCCATCGTGTAGTTCGCGTGCAATTCGTACTCGTTCTTTTTCTTCAGCTTCAATTACCGCTTTTGATCTCAACTCCTTTTGCTGCAATAATTCCTTATCCAACAATTGCTTTTGCTTTAATTTGGCGCGAACAAAAAGTAAATAAGACACTGCTGCCACTAAAACAATACCAACAATTAAAAAAACAAGCAACAATCTGTTCTTACTTAATTGCGCTGTTTTAAGCTCATTCTCATTTTGCAATAATATATTTTCAGTTATCTTCTTTTCAGTATCGTACTTTACCTGCATCTCCGAAAGTTGCTTTGCCGATTCGCCCGAAAATAATTCATCTTTTAATAAAGCGTATTTCTCGTAATAGTCGTTGGCTTGAACACCACGGCCTGTATAAGCATACAATTGTCCAAGCGTTTTGTAAATAGGCAACAAATTATCCTTAGATACATCGCCTTCAGATAAACGCTCGGCTTCCTTGATGTATTTTTCGCATAGATCATACTTCTTCATTACCAAATAAATATT
>CAYYUS010000759.1:0-1754 GCA_964474925.1 uncultured Akkermansia sp.
TTCCGGAAGCAGAAAAGGAATTATTAAAGGCAATAAAGGACGATGATAATTTCATTGAAGCTCACGGCGCTTTTGCACAGCTTAAAAGAGAAAAAATGGAACTTGAGCAAGCCGAGACCCATTATAAAAAAGCAATTGACATCAATCCAAAATTTAAGGCGCGTACATTTTATGATTACGGAGAAGTTTTGTTTTTGGAAGCAAAGTACGATCAGGCCAAACTCAATTTAGAAACGTATTTAAAATTTGAACGCATTAACCCTAATACAAAAGAAGAGGCTGAATTTATTTTGATGCACGCTAAGTTTGCGGCTGAAGCCATTAAAAAACCAAAACCATTTACGCCCATTAATATTGGCCCGGGAATAAATACCGAGAATAACGAGTATTTCCCTGCAATTACAGGTGATGGTAAACAATTTTTATTTACACGTGGAATTCCTGATCCACAGCAACCGGGTTACGAGAATGAAGATTTTTATACGAGTACCTTTATAGAAAAAACTTGGCAAACGGCATATCCAATTGTAGCCATCAATAGTATAGGCAACGAAGGCGCTCCTACTTTGTCGGCCGATGGAAATATCATGTTCTTTGCTTCTTGCAGTAATGAATATGGCGATTATGGTGCAGAAGGCCGAAAGGGTTTTGGAAGTTGCGATATTTTTTATGCTCAAAAAGTAAATGGCAAGTGGACAAAACCTCGCAATGCCGGTCCTGCCGTTAATACAGCCAATTGGGAAACGCAACCAAGTTTTAGCAGCGATGGAAAAACTTTATATTTTGTACGCGGATTATTATCACGCGGAAATGTAAAGCAACAAGATATTTATATGAGCGTAATTGGGGATGATGGAAAATTCAGTAATCCTGTGAAATTAAGCGACAATGTAAATACACCTTACAAAGAAGAATCTGTTTTTATTCACCCCGATAATCAAACCTTATATTTTAGTAGCGAAGGTCACCCCGGTTTTGGGCGATTAGATATTTTTATAAGCCGTCGTCAACCTGATGGTACTTGGGGTCCTGCAGTTAATTTAGGTTACCCAATTAATTCTATTGAAGATGATAATAGTTTATTGGTTGGTCCCGATGGGAACATCGCTTATTTCTCCAGCGCTCGTAAAGGTGGATTTGGAGGCTTAGACGTGTATCAATTTGAATTGCCTAAAGATGTTAAGCCCGAGAAGATCACATTTACTAAGGGGAAAATTTACAACGCTAAAACCAAAGAAGCACTCGAAGCTAATTTTGAGTTGGTTGACTTGGCAAATGGAACAACTATCACGCAATCATTTAGCGATGCAAACGGACAGTTTTTTGTAACTCTCACCGCTAATAAAAATTACATGGTAAATGTAAACAAACCCGGCTTTTTGTTTTACAGCGATAATTTTTCGCTTAAAGGAAAAGAAACAGATTTTACAAAACCATACTTATTAGAAATTCCTTTAGAGCCAATTGATACCGGAAGAACAGTGGAGTTAAAGAATATTTTCTTTGACGTGAATAAATGGGATCTAAAACCTGAAAGTAAAGCGGAGTTAGAAAAACTAGCAGCCTTCCTTGCAAAAAATCCAACACTAAAAATTGAGCTAGGCGGACATACCGATAACAGCGGGGATAAAAAATTCAACGAATTGCTTTCTACAAATCGCGCTAAGTCGGTTTATGATTATGTGATAGCAAATGGTAAAATTGCCGCCGCTCGTTTATCATACAAAGGCTATGCCGATAAACGCCCTAAAGTT
>CAYYUS010000760.1:0-1751 GCA_964474925.1 uncultured Akkermansia sp.
TCGCAATGGTTCATCTGTATTATTATTGCGATGAATGGTTGCTAAAATAAATTTCCCCTTTTGTAATTTATTTGCAGCGATCACATTTGTTTTTTGTTCAGCTACCGCCGAAAAATGCATGCTGTTATCATACATCACATCTCCGCTATGATAGATCTTTGGATTATCGGCAGAGTAGGGTGATGCGTTTTTTTCTTTAAAACCTTCTTTTACCAAATTATTATATCCCGTTATAGTTGGCGAAAATAAAAGCGTACTCACATGATCACACATAATTCTATTTACTTCCTCTGGCATGGCTTTACTAAATGAACGTAAGCCTGCTTCGATATGAACAACAGGAATGTGAATTTTTGATGCGGCTACTGCACCCGCTAATGTTGAATTGGTATCTCCATACAGTACAATAGCATTTGGTTTTTCTTTTAAAAGAATTTCTTCAATACCACTGATCATCAATGCCGTTTGTTTACCATGACTTCCACTTCCTACATTTAAATTATAATTGGGCTGAGGTATTCCAAGTTCATCAAAAAAAACGGTACTCATGTTCTCATCGTAATGCTGGCCTGTATGCACAATTACTTCTGTGATCTTTCCTGCAAAATGATCTTTAATGGCTCTGCTTAACGCTGCAGCTTTTATGATCTGAGGCCTTGCGCCAATTATAGTAACGATCTTCATTCTTATACTTAATTCTTAATGATCTCAAATTCTACACGTCGGTTCTTCGCTTTTCCATCATCCGTTTCATTACTCGCCACAGGATTTGAACTTCCATAACCTTTAAATAGCATTTTATTCTGTACGCCTTTTCTGATCAAATATTCAAACACTTCTCGCGCCCTATATTCGCTCATTTTTTGATTCTTGTGTTTCATTCCTGAATTATCACTGTGCCCATTTATTTGAATGGTTATGCTGCGGTTCTTGATCAAATACAAGGCTAATTTATTTAATTCAATGTGCGATTCAGGAGTTATAAAATACGACCCGGGATTGAAGGTGATATTCTGCAAAGCCACTTTATCACCAACTTTAAGATCGGCTTTTACATTTAATACACTATCCTCTTCAAATTTCTTTTTATCAGGACCAACAATAATGGTCTCAATATATTCTTCAGGTTCTTTTCTTCTGTACAACGAAACTTCATCCACAAAATAATACGCTTCTTTAAATCCGCGCTTTAAAATATTCATGCGCTGAAGATCTTTTTTATCTGCGGACTAAAATTTCCTATGGTAATGTATTTCTCTCCGCCATCAGCTTTGTAGTATCCATGAATGCGGATCCATCTGAAATTATTGAAAAAGCCATTTTTCTTTGCAATAGTATCTACCATATTTACTTTAACAGCGCTTCCTTGCCCTGTATAACCTGCTTTGGTAAAAAGAACTCCAAACGATTTTAGTACGGCATTGCTCCAAAAAGCTAAACGTATATAAGCCTCAAATTCGTATGTGCTCCCGCGATGCAGCGATTCGGCCAACTTTACTTGTAAGAATTCCTTGTATTTTTTTTGATAACGTAATCCCGCATAACAATCCCCATCTTTAGCACCTTTTTGAACGGTAGTATCGTTATCCAATGGCTTTAGGTAGTAATCTACCGTTGAGATCTGTCCCCAAGGTATGGCCTGCCTGATATTGCTTCCCTTTTTGCGATGATTCTCAAAGCTCCCGTTAGGAACCAAATTCTTTTCGTAATTACCGGGTACAAATTGGGCAAATGCAGGCGACAGCTGTAGT
>CAYYUS010000761.1:0-1751 GCA_964474925.1 uncultured Akkermansia sp.
GTATTTAGAGACTGATGAGACAGTACATTATATCTACATGGTAATTTAGTTCAGAATTCACAATTATTTTATTTTCAGTATTAATTGCTTTTGTCTCTCAATAAATGACTCTGTAGGAAGTGGAATTCAATTTCATTCATTCTGGACTTATCCGTTAACTCATCTTTTATAGCAGTACTTATAGAAAGATATTTATACGAACTATCTATTTGGTTGATTTGTTTGTATATTTTAGAAAGCAAACTACTTGCATCCAAAATGGTTCTGGTTAGTTTTATTTTATCTGATATGGAATAGGCTACGTTTGCGTAATAAATAGCGCTATCATAATTTCGTAATCCAAAATTTGCCCTTGCTACATTTGTATAATATTCTGCTATGTCTTTATCAAAATTATTCGTTTTAATGATATCCTTACCGTTATACAACACGGACAATGCTTTATCATAAGCTGCTTTTTGCAGATAGGCTTCACTTAGAACAATATAGGGGAATCCCCATTTTAAATGTACTGGCATTGTGTCGTTAATGCGAATAGCAATTGATGCATATTTAATTGCCGAGTCAAACTCTTTCAACTGAACATAAAATTGTCCTATCATGCCATCTGGAGTCCATACATTTTCTTTGATATGTGCTTTTCTAATAGCCTCCTTTCCGTCATTATTGAGGATATTTTTTACCCTTGTATAACTCCCTAATCCTGCATAACAACCTATCTGTACCATCCTTACAGTGCCTTCAAAATTTTCACTTGTAAGATTATATTTAAGCGATTCTTCAATGGATAAATTGATATAGTATAACCCTAATGCATAATTGCTTTTAATGACTACGTAATGCTGGCCTATATACAAATGATTTAATATTTGCATTGCCCGTAATTCATTTTTCATGGCATAAGCTTCTACTTTTTTTGCATAGTAAAGAGCACTATCGCCATTAGAGTAAAAATAATATGTAAATGCTTTGTTCAACATCATTGCCTTGTCTATTGACTCTGGCATTTGCTCAAGCATTGGAATGGTATCTTTAAACTTTTCCGATGGTTTGTTAATATCAGTAAAATCAGATAAACTGTATTGTGCGGTGCTTAAATTTGCAATAAAGATGAAGCATAAAAATGCAAGCTGTTTTTTCATAAACTAAGGCATTAAAGCGAGTTATTTTTTCTTAGTAACCACTATGGTGATGTCATCCGGGTTGTGTTGTCCTTCTAACCATTGATCTACTGACTGTATCAGTGTAGCAATGATTTCATTTGCAGATAAATGACATGAAGCTTGTATTAAAGCCTTTAATTGATCATAGTCATACATTTCCCCTTTTGTATTGGGCGCTTCAGGTAAGCCATCCGACAATTGTATTAAGACATCTCCGGGTTCAAAGCTTCTTGTTTCAAGTGCAAATGCTTCGTCTTTTAAACCTCCCAAAGGCAAACCATTGTTCATAAACTCTTCTACTTGTTTTGTAGCATGTTTGTATAAATACATTGGAGGCATTGCTGCGGAACTTAAGAACAATTCGTTTTGTGCTATTTCTGCAATATTCATACTCATCCTTAAAGTGCCTAAGTCGATTCTTTTAACGACACCATTTAATTTTTGTAATATTTTATTCGGTTTAATAGGTCCGATACCATTTAAACCAGCTTTTGCAACAGACACCATCATACCAGAAGTGACACCGTGGCCAGTAGCATCACCGCATATACTGTAAAGCGTGCCTTCTGGTTGTAAAAAGAAATCATA
>CAYYUS010000762.1:0-1748 GCA_964474925.1 uncultured Akkermansia sp.
GATTGTCGAACATAAAAGGCTTGCTAATTAAAATAACATGCTTCTTTCTTTTCGGATCTATCATTGATAAACCTTCAATGCGCAAACCTTTCTTTTTCAAGGTTCCGTACTTCGTTTCAAAACTTTTTAGTATCTCAAACATGGCTTTAATTAATTGGACTTCAAAGATATGGATATTACTTGTTAATAAGTTTCTTTTTTAGACGAATCACTTATCTCAATATTCGGTACCTTGATTGTTCGTGTTAAAAACACCTTCAAAAGCTGTTCATTTCGCTCTCATAATTTGTTAATTTATTAATTTACAAGTAGTTAATAACTAACAATTCCTACCATTCATTCCGTGCTCAAAATCAAATTCTCAACGAATCTTTCGTTCAATCTCTTTCGACGAATAACGAGGGTGATCCTAATAAAGAGAGGGTGTTTTTACCTTTTTTATATAAATAATTGTTAATCAGCACGTTAAAATAATATTTCGTGGAATCTCAAATTCCAGTGATTTTGCAATAATTGACACCGAATAAAATTCTTTTTTACCTATTACAAGTATATTTGCGGCCTGAAACAATGACCTTTACTGAAGAAATAAATCGCCGGAGAACTTTTGCAATTATTGCTCACCCCGATGCAGGAAAAACAACACTCACCGAAAAACTACTTTTGTTTGGAGGAGCCATACAAAGTGCTGGAGCTGTAAAATCAAATAAAATAAAAAAAGCCACTACGAGTGACTTCATGGAAATTGAAAAACAAAGAGTGATCTCTGTTTCAACTTCCGTAATGGCTTTTGATTATAAAAATTATAAAGTAAATATTTTAGATACTCCCGGTCACGAAGATTTTGCTGAAGATACTTACCGTACACTTAGCGCAGTTGACAGTGTTATAATGGTGATCGATTGCGTAAAAGGCGTTGAACCGCAAACCCGAAAATTATTGGAAGTGTGTAGAATGCGCAATACACCTGTAATTGTGTTCATCAATAAACTTGATCGCGAAGGACAAAATGCATTTGATCTTTTAGATGAGATAGAAAAAGAATTAAAAATAAAAGTTCGTCCCCTTACCTGGCCAATTGGCATTGGAAAATCATTTAAAGGTGTTTATAATCTTACCGAAAAATCATTGAATCTTTTTCAGGGAGATAGTAAAACAACAGTTGAAGATACGCTAACCATTAGCGATATCAACGACAAACAAATTGACAAACGCATTGGCGAGGGCTTTGCTGAGCAATTAAGGGCTGATGTTGACCTTATTGATGGCGTTTACGATACTTTAGACAGGCAAAAATATTTGGACGGGCATATTAGTCCGGTATTTTTTGGAAGCGCGGTGAATAACTTCGGTATCAAAGAATTATTAGATTGCTTTGTTGAAATTGCTCCTCCTCCTATTGATCGCGAAACCGACGAAGGAATTGTAAAACCAAGTGATCCAAAATTCAGCGGTTTTATTTTTAAGATCCACGCAAATCTTGATCCAAAGCACCGAGATAGAATTGCGTTTTTAAGGATCTGCTCAGGAACTTTTGAAAGAAATAAATATTACCATCACGTAAGAGACGATAAAGAGTTACGCTTTAGTAATCCAACGGCTTTTATGGCCCAGCAAAAATCGGTTATTGATGAAGCATTTCCGGGTGATGTAATTGGTTTGTTTGACAATGGTGTTTTTAAAATCGGAGACACGCTGACGGAAGGGGAGAAGCTGCACTATAAGGGCATACCAAGCTTTTCTCCTGA
>CAYYUS010000763.1:0-1743 GCA_964474925.1 uncultured Akkermansia sp.
ATGCCAGGTAAACTTTGCAACTGATTAAACGACTCAAGTGAAATGTTATACTCTACTTTTCCTGTATTTGTTTTATACCATTGAGCATCATAATAAGTTTGACGAAGCAATGCAATGCAGCCTGTTAATGAACTTGGATAATCTTGTGTGGAACTGCCTTTACTCAATGCGTAGAAAGCCGCGCATTTATCAGTGATGATACTTTCATTCTCTTTCGCGTTATTTAAATTTACTAATACACCGCTACCTCTTACAATACCATCTTTTTTTGCAGAAAGTACCGAGCCAATTCCTATTTTTTTGAAAGCATCCGCTTGTTCGGTTTGATGAACAAAACTCTTATAGGTTTCTACATCAGATCGAATGGCTTGGTTCCATCCATAAGCACCTTTTACATTACTTTCCATTTGCGGACCAGCTTGACGGCGATTGCGGCGTTCGCTCTCTCCTGTTTCAGAGATGCCGTATTCTGTATATAAATCAATGAACGATGCGTAAACATGTTTTCCTTTAAGATCAAATACAACAGCGCTCTTTGGCGCAGCGCCTTTTTCTATAACATCAACGATCTTACCATCTTTAATAATTAGTGTACCATTCTTCAATGTGGTATTTTCATCCACATGAATCACGGCGTTAACAAAAGCGTATGTTGTATGAATGGGATTAGGAGCGCCGTTTGCAGGAAAAGTACTTTGCGAAAAGCTGAAATTTATGCACAAACAGGCAAATCCTATGACTAAGTTTTTCATTTAATAAGGAATAGGCTATAAAATTAGCTACATTATGTGTATTTCCTAATAAAATAATGAGTTATTATTCCATGTATTTTTGTTAAATTAGTGCTTTAAAAACCATACCATGTATAAAGGATTTTTACATACGCATATTTTAGTAGTTACACTGTTTTTATTGCTTTACGTTATAAAAACCATATTGCTATTGAGCAACCGAACAGACCTGTTGCAAAAATTCTCTAAAATGTTCAGAATCCCTGAAATGATCATTAGTACTTTATTTTTGATCACAGGTATTTATCTAGCAATGCAATTGCCGTTTGGAAGTAAGTATGATTATTTGTTTTGGATAAAATTAGTAATGGTGTTCGCTTCAATTCCTATTGCCATCATTGGATTTAAAAAATCAAATAAGATCCTGGCTGCTTTAAGTTTATTGTTGATCACAGGTAGTTATGGGTTAGCGGAAGTGTATGGAAAGAAAAAAGCTATTGTAGCTGTGGATGCAAATGCGCCAACTGCTAATGATGGCGTTGCTTTATACGAAGCTAATTGTAAATTGTGTCATGGTTCTGATGGAAAACTGGCAATGGCAGGCGCAAAAGATCTTAGCGCAACAACTATGGATGTAGCCGCTATTAAAGAAATTATTTTGAAAGGAAAAAGCACCATGCCTCCGGCTGCGGTAAATGATGAACAGGCACAAATGATAGCCGACTATGTACACTCGAGCTTGAAAGGCAAATAGATGAACGATTAATGAAGGACTTACATAGTACTGAAAAACCCAAACTTACCTGTGTATTAATTGGTGTTGCTTCAAAGCAACAAGAAACCGAACAGGTAATGGAATACCTTGATGAGCTTGAATTTTTAGCCCGCACTTACGACCTTGATACAGTTCGCGTATTTACACAACGCTTAGATAAACCTGATAAATCAACGTATATCGGTAAAGGAAAAGTAGAAGAGATCTCTGCTTATGTGAAAGAAAACAAAGTTGATG
>CAYYUS010000764.1:0-1743 GCA_964474925.1 uncultured Akkermansia sp.
TGAATTAATAGGCGAGAGGCTCAACAATATAAAAAGCGGTTTCCCCAACAATAAATTATACGAAGGCGATGCCACTCATGTTCAATTTCCTGAAAAGTATGACATCGTTTTTCAATCCACTGTTTTTACGTCCATCTTAAATGATAAAGACCGCAAGGCTTTGGCCGATAAAATGTGGAGCCTATTGAATCCCGGTGGCATAATTCTTTGGTACGATTTTATTTATAACAACCCCAAAAATCCGGATGTAAAAAAGGTCGACATTGCCGAGGTAAAGAGTCTATTTAACAAAAGTTCCAATTTTACCATCAAAAAAATTACTTTGGCCCCGCCTATAGGCCGAAAAGTTGGTAAATTCTACCATCTGTTCAATGTTCCTTTTCTTAGAAGTCATATCTTAGCATTATTTCAAAACGGAAATGGTTAAGAATATTAAACTCTTATTTTATTTTTTCCCTGTCATCATTGCCTTTTTATTGCCCTTTGGTAATGCCATCACTTCGCCATTCATTGCTTTATGGTTCATTACGTCGTTTTTCTGTTTTAAAGATCTGTTCATAGCAAATGGCTGGAAGAACCTTTGGTTCATTTCCGCATTGTTGTTCTTTGGTATCACCACCATTTCTAATTTCATCTTTTATAATCCAAACGATGCCTTGAGCGCCATTGAAGTAAAACTCACATTCTTATTATTTCCGTTCTTGTTCTTTATGTTCAAATTCAATAGCGATGTAGCAAAACGAGTTATTGTGGCATTTGTTTCGGGCTGTATGTTTGCCTGTGTGTTTTGCATTGCACGCGCCTTTGCCTATTTAGTTAAAGGCGATAGCAGCTATTTTTACTATTCTAACTTTTCGTTTTTTATGCATAGCGCTTATTTTGCCATGTATTTAAATTTGGCTGTGGTGTTTGTTATTCTGTTTTATTTTAAATGGTTCAAAAACGCACCTTCGTTCAAATACATTGCTTTTGGTTTCATTACCTTATTCCTGCTTTGTATTTTATTGTGCGCTTCAAAAATGGGCATCATTACTTTATTCATTTTATTGCCATCATTGCTCATTATGGAATTAAGGAACAGGATCAAACTGAAGCATTACCTTATTGGCATCACAAGCGCCGTTATTATTTCGGTAAGTATTTATGCGGTATTTCCTCAGGTATTCGATCGCTTACGCTCAGTAGCCGTGGTTACCAATAAAAATATTGATAAAACTGCCATGGAAAGTTCGTCGGTTCGTGTATTGATATGGGATGAATGCACTAAGATCATTAAAGAGAATATGCTGTTTGGAGTAGGAGTGAGCAAGGCCAACGAAACTTTGTACGCCGGTTACGAAATGGATGGTTTAACAGGGGCATTAGAAGGTAAACTGAATGCACACAATCAATTTTTTCAAACCAGCATTGGTATGGGACTAATTGGCCTGCTAAATTTATTGCTGTTAACTATTGGCTTAACTATTTACGGACTTCGTAAAAAACGAAATCTTATTTTCTTTTTTGGTTTATTGATCACTTGTAATTTTTTAGTGGAAAGTATGCTGCAAACTTCTGCAGGCACCGTATTTTTTGTATTCTTCCTGTGTTTTTTAAATGTATTTTATAAGATCCAATTCAATGAAGAAAAAATCCGATAGAAAAAATTCAGCACAGTTTAAACCCAGTTTACACACAGATTGGTGTAATTTCAGCAAACCCAGATTAGTGTTAATTAGTGCAATTCGTGGCGTTTTTGACTAA
>CAYYUS010000765.1:0-1743 GCA_964474925.1 uncultured Akkermansia sp.
AATGCTAAAAGGATCGGCTCTTTTACATCCTTCATTAAAGCGAAGAATTTTATTTTAAATACTTTACAAATGAGGAAAAGAACAACGAACACAAAAAACAATAAGCCGCCAAAGAAACACGCTATCAAATAAATATATCCGCCGAGCAAACCAACGCCTTGCTGTATGACGACGGCTGTAATGGCTCCAAAAACACCTATTGGTGCAAACGACATTACATAGTTGGTTACTTTGAACATTACGTGTCCCAAACTCTCGCAGGCGTCAACTATAAATTTACCTTGCTCTTTAATAGATGCCGCAGCAATACCAAAGAACAATGCAAAGACCACAATTGGCAGGATCTCATTATTTGCCATCGCACCAATAACACTATCAGGGATCACATGTGAAATGAAATTCTTTGCCGTTTGCTGACTTGGCTTCACTCCGGTAGACGCAGTTTGATCAATGGATCTAATATCCATTTTTTTACCGGGCTCAAAAATATTTACTATCACTAATCCTAATGCTAATGCAATTAATGTGGCGGACGTAAAATATACCAAGGTCTTTACACCTATTCGTCCTACACTTTTAAAATCGCCTAGTTTTGCTACACCAATAACTAAAACTGCAAAAACCAAAGGGGCAATGATCATTTTGATCATCCTCAAAAAAATATCACTGAGTATGGAATAATTTCCTGCAATGTCTTTCTTGGCTTGTGATAACTGAGCTTCTTCATATTTCTTTGCAAGCTTCTCCACTTCTGCCCTTACTTTTAAGTTTTCGATCTTGTTCAATTGGCTACGATCAATCTTAAGACTACTTCCTGTAATAGAAGAGTTAATAATAGATCCAATTAAAATGCCTAGCACCATGGCCAGGATAATTAAGATGATGAGTTTGTTCTTTTTGAAATTCATTTTATAATGCCTCCTGTAGTGTTTCCATTTTCATACCGCGAGATCCTTTAATTAAAACCGTAGCATTTTTTATGTTGTGCGCTCTTAAATGCTCCAAACACTCCTGTGTAGTTTTAAATGTTTTGAACGTATTGCTCTCTAAAGATGCGAATTCATTTCCAACCAATATCACATTGTTTAGTTTTTTATCATTCAGTAAATTCACAATGGCCTGATGTTCTGCTTTACTGTAATCTCCCAATTCAAACATATCCCCTAATAACAACCATTTTTGTTCTGCTTTATAGTCCGCAAAATTTTCAATGGCCGCTTTCATACTATTCGGATTGGCATTATACGCATCCAATAAAATAGAATTACTTTCTGTCTTCACCATTTGAGAACGGTTCATGGCGGGCACGTATTCACTTAAAGCTTCATTTATCATTGCATCTTCTACATGAAAATGATGACCAACGCAAACTGCGGCCAAGCAATTAATAAAATTATATTTTCCGGTTATTTGAGTTTTTACCAATGGTAATTTATTCCAATCCTTATCTCCATAGCGTGTGGTCCATTTGAACGATACCATTTCTCCATCGGGAATATATTTTCCAATGGCGTCGTATAACTTCGTCGTTCCATAAGAGATCTTATCATTCTCTTTTGCCAATTCATGCAATACCTCATCATCGCCATTTGTAAAAACTTTAGCGTGCTTTTTTTGGAGGTATCTATATAACTCACTCTTGCCTTTTTTTACACCTTCAATACCTCCAAAACCTTCTAAGTGCGCTTTGCCAATATTGGTTATCATTCCAAAATCAGGATCAGCTATCGTGCACAATTCATT
>CAYYUS010000766.1:0-1741 GCA_964474925.1 uncultured Akkermansia sp.
GGGCCTCAAGGGCGGCGACCTGCTGGTGGAGTTTGCGGGGAAGGCGGTCACGTCTCTGGCGGACTTCACCTTTGCGCTCCGGGAGCACAGCCCGGGTGAGGCGGTGCAGGTCACGGTCATCCGCTCGGGAACTCCCTGCAGCGTGCCCGTCACCATCACCGGCCCATCGAGACCCAATCCCAGCTCCGCCAGCGCCGGATCGTCGGGCAACAACCGTCCCTCGGTCGGGACCGGACCCCGGCGGAGCTCCCGCAAATCCACTCGGAGCATAGCCTTTAAATGTACTATTGGTACCAACTTAGGTCAAGTTACTCAGAACCCGAGCTGGGCCCGCTCCGCTTCGCTGAAAAAGAAGCCGATCTCGCGGGCCGCGTTGTCATCGCTGTCCGACCCATGCACCGCGTTCCGGCCCTTGGACTCGGCAAAGAGCTTGCGGATCGTTCCCTCGGCCGCCTCAGCCGGATCAGTGGCCCCGATGAGCGTCCGGAACCCGGCCACGGCATCGGCCTTTTCGAGCGCCATCGGCAGACAGGGACCGCTGGTCATGAAATCGACCAGTTCACCGTAGAACGGCCGCGCCTGGTGCACGGCATAGAACGCCTCGGCCTGCGGCCGGGACAGCTGCACGAGCCGAGCGGCCCGGATCGTGAACCCGGATGTCTCGATGTGCGCCAGAATCCTGCCCAGTTTGGTTCCCGCGACGCCGTCAGGCTTGACGATGCCGAGGGTGAGGTTGCCTGCCATGGATGGTGACTCCCAAGAGTTAAGGGGAATGGGGGATAGGGAATAGGGATAGCTTCCCCCATTCCCCATTCCCTAGTCCCTAGTTTGCCTTCTTCAACACGTTCTTCACGAGCTCCACCACATCCACCGGCCGCGCCATCACGGCGATTCCGGCATCCCGGAACGCGGCGATCTTCTCCTCGGCGGTGCCGCTCGATCCGGAGATGATGGCGCCGGCGTGGCCCATCCGCCGTCCCGGCGGCGCGGTCTGCCCGGCGATGAATCCGACGACCGGCTTGGTGACGTATTCCTTCACGAATGCCGCCGCCTTCTGCTCATCGGTGCCGCCGATTTCACCCATCATCACGATCGCATCGGTATCGGGGTCGTCCTGGAATGCCCGGAGACAATCGATGAAGTTGGTACCGATGACCGGGTCACCACCGATACCGACGCAGGTCGACTGCCCGATGCCGTTCCGGGTGAGGTGATTCACGACTTCATAGGTCAGCGTGCCGCTCCGGGAGACGAGTCCGACCCGACCCGGGGTGCAGATTCCGCCGGGAATGATGCCGACCTTGGCCTGCCCCGGCGTGATCGCCCCGGGGCAATTGGGCCCGATCAGCCGGGCACCGCGCTCCCGCACGAAGGGCATCACTTTGGTCATGTCCATCACCGGCACCCCTTCGGTGATGCAGACGACCAGCGCAATGCCGGCATCGACCGCCTCATAGATCGCCCCGGCTGCCCCGGCCGGCGGCACATAGATCACGGCGGTATTGGCACCGGCGCCAGCCACCGCTTCGGCCACCGTATTGAACACCGGCACGGTGCCTTCGAACTGCTGGCCTCCCTTCCCGGGGGTCACACCGGCCACCACGTTCGTGCCGTACGCGATCATCTGCTTGGCGTGGAACGATCCGTCCCGCCCGGTGATTCCCTGAATCACCAGCCGTGTGTCATTGCCGATGAACACGCTCACGCCGCCTCCTTGGCCAGCGCCACGACCCGTGACACC
>CAYYUS010000767.1:0-1736 GCA_964474925.1 uncultured Akkermansia sp.
TCAATCTATGTAAGCACGAGCAAATTCAAAAAGAACACAGGGATAGAGCAATACCAGCATCAAACAAAATTGGTGTTTGTAGACTCCAAGCATAAAATGGGTTTAACGTATTCTATTCCAACTAAACCTGAAGAGAAAAAAATCCTAAAGGGCGTTAGTTTGGAGAATGGTAATACACTTTTTACAACAAATATTCCAAATGATTTTGATTGGGCCGAAGCTGTAAAGGCTAATGATTCGATCTTACTTATTTCTTCTTCGGGATTGTATGGTTTAAATATTCGTTCGGGCGCTACATGGTCGGTTACCGATGTTACCGGCGAAAAGAATCACGAAAAACTCATTCAATCCATTATAAATCCAAATGCCTTTAGAGTACAGCAAAGTTCTAATCTCGAAAGTGCAGCCGAGGACGTTATTACACAGATTTGTTCCAATATTCTTATTGAGGGTGAGAACGTTTATTTTGCGGGAAAGAATAACTTGTATTGCATAGCTTATAGCACCGGAAAAGTGAATTGGCAATTGGATATAAGTAAATATACAGTTAGTAAGTCTGCTCTTTTTTTACAATCAGGAAAATTATTCATGTTGAATTTGGGGGTTGCTAATTTTAAAGTAAATCAGATCGTATATGGTGCTCCATTTTTAATGCAGGTTGATCCGGCAAGTGGAACAATGAATTATAACAATCCTTTGCCAATGTTCAAGTATCCCATCGATTTTCAAATTGGAACTGATCTTGTTTTGGCAGGAAAGAATAATCTTTATTTCATTAATTTAAATGACGGCAAATTCTTTAATGAGATCGATGTGAACGAACTTCGTTATGGTAATTTTACAGAGTTTGTAAGCGGTAACGATTACTATGTAGAGAAGGAAACCTATTTTGTACCATTAAATTTTATCAATGATAACGTTGTGTATTTCCGTTCTACACATGGTAAGATTTACGGAGTAGAAGGTGGAAGGATCCAATACGAGTATCACGAATCGGAGCTTTATAAATACGATACAAAATTCAAAGGCTATAAACTCATTAAGCAAAAATTCAAAACGTATGTGCTAAATTCAAACTTTGAGTTAGTGGGCGTTTTGGATATGGAAGATAATGGTACTATAGCCAACGATAAACTGTATTTCTTTAGTGGTAGAAGACTTCATATTTTAACCACCGCAAATTTCAAGAAATAAACCCATGAAAAAGGTTTACTATCTCTCAACATGTGATACGTGTTCCCGGATCTTAAAGCAGCTTAAATTAAAGGAAAAGGGTTTTCAGTTGCAGGATATCAAAACCGAGCCTATAACAAAAGCACAATTAGAGGAAATGCATGGGCTTGCCGGTACTTACGAAGCTTTGTTTAGTCGCGTAGCCCTTAAATATAAAGCCCTTGCCGTAAAACCTACCAAGGAAAATGAGTACAAAAAACTCATTTTAGAAGAATATACATTTTTACGCCGCCCTGTTATTGTTTCAGGAAAGAACATATTCATAGGCAATAAAAAAAGCACAATTGAAAAAGCTGAAAAGGCGCTTTCTTAAGTTCAATAATCATTTATTTTTTTTATTAAATTAGTCATTTAATTCAAGTTTTGAATTGAGATGCATCATCTTAACAAAATACCATTTATAAGGATCTTGCTCCCTTTTGTTTTGGGAATATTCACTAGTTTGTATTATGCCAATAGCGGGTTGCCTTTTGTTTTGCTAATAGGAGTTTTTCTATTAGGTA
>CAYYUS010000768.1:0-1464 GCA_964474925.1 uncultured Akkermansia sp.
GCCGCTATCAATTTTTTATTTTTAAAGTCGAATACACACAAGCTGCAATCCATACCATCTTTTCCACCCTCCAAACTCCCATCTTTTTTTAAACGCTCAATAATGATCTGGCGAGTAATATTTAATATGGATGAAGGCTCCGTTTTTGTTTCAATATCTTTTTCTAAACTTGTTATGTTCAATAAAATCATAATAGCACCAGGAACACCATGGCCAGTGCTATCAGCTGTTGCTAATGCAAAACAACCATTAGAAAGTTCTGAGGCCCAGTAAAAATCTCCACTCACAATATCTTTTGGTTTAAAAAGCACAAAGTAGTCTTTTAAATGATGATCTAGAACATCTTTTGTGGCAAGAAATGATCTTTGAATTCTTTCGGCGTAGTTTATACTGTCGGTTATTTCTTTATGTTTTTCTTCCACTAATGCTTTCTGATCTTCAATAATGGTTTTTTGATGGCGCGTGATCTTAAGTCGGTTCAATACGATGATCGTAAAAACTATTACTAATATCAGAACAATGGCAATAGCTATACTAATAAGTAGTTGACCTTTCTTTTGTGCGGAGGCTACTTCTAATTCTTTGTTCTGTAATAAACTTTCTTGCTGAAGGTTCTTTATTTGTAGATCACGTTTCTCTGACTCGAATCGTTTTTCCATTTCTTTGGATGCTCTGATCTTTTCCTGACTAAATAAGGAATCAACCGTGCGACCATATTCTTTTCGATAGAAATTAGCGTTTTTATGATCTCCTTTTTTTTCGTAGAATTCAGATAGGATCATGTAACACCTGTTCAATTCAGGAAGGAGGTTGGCTTTTTCGGTCTCTTGCTTTGACCTCATTAGAAATTTTTCGGCTTCAGCAAATTGACCTGTTTCGGCAAGTATAGAGCCGTATAGTCGGTATCCATAAATGTTTGCTACAGCAGGATTTGATCGGTCAAGAAAGTATACACATTGTTTAATGTAAGTTAACGCTTTAGCGTATTGTTTATTTAAATAAAACAGGTCGGCCATATTGTAATATAATTCACCCAATCCAAATGTATCTTTTACAGCTTCTCTTATTCTGAATGATCTGTTATAATATAGGATGGCCGAATCACGCTTATTAATTTCTTTGTAAATATTGGCCAAGTTTGAAAGCACGCCTCCCAGCTTTACAGAATCTACGTGCTTAGTTAAAGCGTTCAGAGTTTTATAGTAATACTCAATGCTTTTACTTTTATCTCCTAAATTGTAATATAGAACCGCAATGTTATTATAGGAATTTACAAGTCCGGCAAAAAATTGTTTTCTTTCAAATATGCGGATAGAACTTAAATTGTAATTCAAGGCTTCATTAAATGATCCGTTGGAATCATAAAAGCTAGCTATTTGCATATAAGAACTGCCAATTTCAAGTGAATCCTTTGCGAGTAAGCGGTAGCTCAAAGCTCGTTTTGCATATACCATAACACTATCG
>CAYYUS010000768.1:1474-1735 GCA_964474925.1 uncultured Akkermansia sp.
GTTGATAGAACAGAAAGATTACTATAGATCTTACCGAGGGTAGAATGATCTTTTTGTTGAAATGAGAGAGGAATAGCTTTTTTATAATGGAACAAGGAGGAATCAGGTATTTGATGATTATGATAATAAGCCCCAATTAAAAAATAGGCCTTACCAACTTTATTTGAATCGTTATTTGTGCCATATGTGGCGATCTTGTTTTGAAGCGTTTTTAAATTTAATGTTTGAGAATTAAGCGTGTTAAATAAAAGGAGTAGAAGA
>CAYYUS010000769.1:0-1733 GCA_964474925.1 uncultured Akkermansia sp.
TAAACAATATCAACATTTTAGTTTAAATTTATTATTAAAATGGTAGTATGATTACTGATAATAGAACAAAAATAAACCAATTATTGTCAACAATCCCGCAGGATGTTGTGCTTCAATCTTCATGGTTAATAAATGAGGGATACAGCCTTGAATTACAGAAATATTATCGAAATAGCGGATGGTTAAAGTCCTTCGGGAATGGGGCTATGTATCGTAGTAACAACCACCCTGGTTATGAAGGTGGTGTTTATGCATTACAAAAGCAATCAGGACTTTCAGTGCATCCTGGAGGTCGAACAGCGCTTGCACTTCAAGGTAAAGCACATTACATAGAATTGAATACTGTTCAAATATGGTTATTTGGTGGTGAAAAAGAAAAGCTACCTACCTGGTTTAGAAAGCATAAATGGGATCAAAAGCTACAATATAAAGCAAGTTCATTTTTGCCAAAGGAATTAGGATTGACTGAATTCGCTTTTACTGGTTTTTCAATAAAAGTGTCTAGCCCAGCAAGGGCAATAATGGAGTGTTTATATTTAGCTCCTGAAAAATTTGATATCGTTGAATGCTATGAACTAATGGAAAACCTAAATGACCTTCGTCCCACAATAGTACAAGAATTGTTAGAAGCGTGTACATCCATAAAAGTAAAAAGGCTATTTTTATTCATGGCAGAGAAATTAAATCATAGTTGGTATAAACATTTAAATATCTCTAAGGTTGATTTAGGGAAAGGTAAAAGAAGCATTGTGAAGGATGGCGTATATATATCAAAATATCAAATAACAGTGCCTAAACAGCTTGTAAGTAATGAGCAATAATAAGTACCATCAACAAGTAGCTTTATTAATTAGCGTTATTCCTGAAATTGCTTTAGAGCCTAGGTTTGCGCTGCATGGAGGCACTGCTATTAATTTGTTTGATCGTGATATGCCAAGACTATCGGTGGATATTGATCTTACTTATGTTCCAATTGAGGGCAGAGATGTCTCTTTTAAAAATATATCTGAAGCGTTAATAAAAATCAAGTCTAGTATTGAAAAACGTTTGCAGGGAAGTAGAGTAGAGCATAAAATGGAAATGCATAAATTATTAGTATCCCATAATGATGCAATGATTAAAATTGAAGTAAGCCAAATTGTAAGAGGTGTACTTGGTCCTTTAACACAAAAAATACTTTGTGAAAAAGCGCAAGAAAAATTTGACACCTTCTGTTCTATAAATTTGGTTCCCAATGGTCAATTGTATGGCGGAAAAGTTTGCGCTGCTATGGATAGGCAACATCCTCGTGATATTTTTGATGTAAAACAACTTCTGCAAAATCAAGGATTTACTAAGGAGATCAAAGAAGGCTTCTTATTTAGATTGCTTAGCGCTGATCGCTCAATACAAGATGTACTATTCCCAAATTTACAAGACCAGCGATTGGCAATGACTAATCAATTTGCTGGTATGTCAGAGGAGCAGTTTTCCTATGAAGAATATGAATATGTAAGAGAGACGATGGTTAACACAGTGCAAGCCTCAATAACTGAGGAAGATAAATTATGTATACTTGGCTTTAAAAACTGTACACCAAATTGGTCAATCTATAACTTCGAGGCATATCCTTCTATCAAATGGAAGCTGCAAAATTTGGAGATAATAAAAACTACCAATCCTTTAAAGCATGCAGCGCTTTATGATAGTTTAAAAAAGAAATTAAATTCAAACAAATAGTAGGGACTGCCAAT
>CAYYUS010000770.1:0-1729 GCA_964474925.1 uncultured Akkermansia sp.
AACTTGATCGCCACAAGTATAAACAGGATTTAAAGAGGTCATTGGTTCTTGAAAGATCATGGCGATCTCATTTCCTCTATAATTACGCATTACTGTTTCCGGTGCTTTTACCAGATCAACAATTTTCCCGTTCTTATCTTTGTAAAGAATTTCACCGCCGGTAACTCTTCCCGGAGGATTTGGGATCAATCCCATCACCGAAAGTGAGGTAACCGATTTACCCGATCCACTTTCTCCCACAATACCTATGGTTTCGCCTTTATGGAGCGTAAAAGAAACATCATTAACGGCCTTAATATACTCGTCTTCAGTTTTGAATTCGGTAACCAGGTTTTTTATCTCTAAAAGGACTTCTTTCTCCATAAAAATAGAACTAACGAAGTAAGCAATTATTTTCATCAATCAAAAATGCTTTAGCCGTTATCTGCTTTTTTACCTACGAATTCTTCTTAAACTAAATCTAAATAAGAACCTGTCCGGCACAGGGCTGTATCTTACTAGTAATGAGCTCTGTATAAGTTTAAAAGTTGTAGGATTAAAAAGTTCCATTAATTGCTTTTTTAGGTTTTGAATGATAGATTTGTAACGCTAAAATCAAATTAATTTTATACAAATATGAGTAACTCAGGTTTTTTAAAGTCCTCAATTGGAAAAAAAGTCATTATGGGGGCAACGGGCCTTTTTCTTATCACTTTTCTTATTGTGCATTGTTTCATCAATATGCTTATTTTCTTTAACGATGGAGGCGAAACATTTAATAAAGGAGCCGAATTCATGGGGACTAATTGGTTGATCCGTGCCATGGAAATTGTACTTTTTGTAGGATTAATTTTACACGTGGTACAAGCCTTAGTTCTAACACTCGAAAATCGCAAAGCTCGTCCTGTTGCTTACGCTAAAATAAACGGCGCTGCCAATAGCACTTGGTATAGTCGCTCTATGGGTTTATTGGGAACTCTTATTTTAATGTTCTTGATCATTCACCTAAGACATTTTTGGGTAGAGAGCCGTTTTACCGATCATATTGCACATAACGCTTACGAAAAATTAGAAGGACAAGAAACCATGTATGAAGAAATGATAGAGGTTTTCAAAAATCCGATCGTAGTTCTGGTGTATGTTTTAGCAATGATCTCTTTAGCGTATCACTTACTTCACGGTTTTCAATCTGCTTTTCAAACTTTAGGATTAAATCATCGCAAATACACACCCATCATCAAAAAGACCGGAATTATATTTTCAATTGTTATTTGTGTATTGTTCGCTTCAATGCCAATAGCTATGCACTTCGGTTTCGTAAAATAATTTATCATTCAACACTCATAATTCATAATTAAGAATATGGCTTCATCACCAAAATTAAATGCAAACATCCCGGCCGGCCAATTAGAGCTTAAGTGGACAACTTACCGCTCTACTGTGCACTTGGTTAACCCTGCTAATAAACGTAGTTTAGAAGTATTGGTAATTGGTTCGGGTTTAGCGGGCGCATCTGCTGCTGCTACACTTGCCGAAATGGGATATAAAGTAAAAGTATTTTGCTTTCAAGATTCTCCTCGTCGCGCGCACTCAATTGCTGCGCAAGGTGGTGTTAACGCCGCAAAAAATTATCAAAATGATGGTGATAGCGTTTACCGTTTATTTTACGATACCATTAAAGGAGGAGATTATCGTGCGCGTGAAGCAAACGTACATCGCTTAGCTGAGGTTTCGGGAAATATCATTGACC
>CAYYUS010000771.1:0-1725 GCA_964474925.1 uncultured Akkermansia sp.
GGGAGAAGTTCAACGACAAAAAAACAATTTATTGAACCCACCTTAAGCCTCTTCGTGGCGATGATCAACCACAAAAACTTTAACAACGGCTAGTAGAACGCCTCCAATGGTTTGTTCAACCATTTGCCAAATGCAATCGAGCATTAAATGTTCGGCACTAAGATTGCGCGAAATAGAGATGGTAACAACTATAGAAACAATAAAAATAATAAAACCAACTAACGCACCCGATAAAATTCCTCTTACAAAGAAATTATAAACGTTCTTCATTGGTTTTGACTCGTAAACCGCATAAAGTACGAATGAAATGGTAATGTAAGCAATACTGGTAAAAATGATGAGCCAAGTAAATGGAAAGTTGATCTTTTTGAAATCATTAAGGAATACACCATGCCACATGTAAAAAAGGGCGTACATAAGGATGGATCCAAGAATCCAAGAGGCAAAAAACCGGCTATTCAGTTTCATATAATCAGCCCCAAATTTAAAGAAAAAACTCATTGGTTTTACAGGATTAATTATCTAAAAATTTAGCATCTAGAGGCCATTTATTTAGCTATATTTGAAAAGTGCGTCTAAAATCTGCCCTTATATTGCTCGTTCTGGCCATTTTAGCTCTTTTCTCGTGTAGAAAAGAAACGGTGGCTAGTTGGGATGTGGATATTACCGGGCCGGTTGTTTCCAGTAAACTTAATATTCGCCATTTTTTAACGGATAGTTTGTTCACTACGGATGCTAACGGCATTTTGAATTTGAATGTTAATCGCGAAGTTGCCTACATAAAAGTTGATTCGCTTTTAAAATTGCCTGATACAACTATTGTAAACTCATTTACTACTCCAATTACGCTTACTTTAAGTCCCGGCCAAAGCATGAATCTTTTGCCGCCTACTCCACTTACCTTTAGTTTAGGAGATGGGATCGCTTTAAAATACGGCATCATTCGTACAGGTAATTTAAATATCAAGTATAGCAATTCGATCAGTGAGCCTTTAAATTTTTTATACATTTTACCGGGCGTTAAAAAATACGGACAACCATTGATCATATCTGAAACAATTCCACCTGGAAATAATTCGCTCATAAAAACATATCCATTGGATGGTTACGATATTGATCTTACAGCGGGAGGTACTGCAAATTATAATACCATTACACAAAGTTATACGGTAAGTTTAAGTCCTATTGCAAATGCGGTTGTAGCAAACCCCGGAACAGGAGCAAAAATTGAATTAAGTTATACGGAAATAATTCCACAATATGCCAAAGGTTATTTTGGAATGCAAAGTGTGCCCGTGAATATTGATACGGCACGATTGGATATTTTCAAAAATTTTAATGCTACTAATTTTATGTTGAGTGATGCTACTTTGGATTTTAGGATCATTAACGAATTTGGTGCAGAATTTAGTGGTGCTCTATCGAATATAAAATCGTTGAATACCATTAACCAAAGTTCTATAACTTTAAGCACACAACAACTTTCGGCGATCAATATCAATAGAGCTTTTGAAGCTAATAACATGGTAAATCCAACCATTAAACTTATTTCGCTCAATAAGAACAATAGCAATATTCTTCCTTTCATTTCTAATTTGCCGGATAAACTTACCTACTCGGGTAATATCAATTTAAATCCTTTGGGAAATACATCCGGCTTTAATGATTTTGCTTACTACAATACAGGTATAAAAGTTTTGGCCGATATCAATATTCCCATGAAGT
>CAYYUS010000772.1:0-1725 GCA_964474925.1 uncultured Akkermansia sp.
TTTCGTCTCTCAGCTAAAATGTCAATGTCAAGTACAATGCGATTATGTGCAGAAGGAATAAAAATAAAAGTAAGTGGTCGTTTAGGCTGCGCTGAAATGGCAAGAACAGAAGGATATAAAGATGGACGTACTCCATTACATACGATCCGTGCTGATATAGACTATGCTGTTGCCGAAGCTCATACTTCTTATGGAAGAATTGGTGTTAAAGTTTGGATCTGCCGTGGTGAGGTTTTTGGAAAGCGTGATCTTTCTCCAAACATTGGTTTGATGAAAGATAAAGCTAAAGGTGGAGATAACCGTGGTGGTGGAAACGATGATCGTGGAAACAAATTCGGAAATAAAAAAAGAGGTCCTAGAAGAGAAGAAAAATAGTATTAAGTATTTAAGAAATTAAGTCATGTTACAACCAAAACGAACAAAGTATAGAAAGTCGCAAAAAATGAAAATGAAAGGCAATGCCAAACGTGGGCATGAATTAGCCTTTGGTTCATTTGGTATCAAAGCGATGGAAGAAGCTCGTATTACAGCTCGCCAAATTGAAGCTGCCCGTGTTGCCCTAACTCGTTTCATGAAACGTGAAGGTCAAGTATGGATCAGGATATTTCCAGATCGTCCGGTAACTTCAAAACCAGCAGAGGTACGTATGGGTAAAGGTAAAGGTGCTCCTGAGTATTGGATGTGCCCTGTAAAAACAGGTCGTATCTTATTCGAAGCAGAAGGTGTTCCGGTAGAAGTAGCTAAAGAAGCATTACGCTTAGCAGCACAAAAATTACCGATCAATACTAAGTTTATTGTACGTAGGGATTACGAAGTTCCTCAAGCATAATTAAAAAATTAAAAAAATGAAAAACAAAGAGATACAAGCTTTATCGGAACAAGACATTCAGTCAAAAGTTGCTGAAGAAAAAGCCGCTATGATAAAGATGAAAGTAAATCACGGTGTTTCTCCATTAGAGAATCCAATATTGCTTCGCATTAATCGTCGTAATATCGCTCGTTTGCTAACCGAGGCCACAAAACGTAAAGCAACCAAAAAATAATCCGCTTTAAAACATGGAAATAGAAAGAAATTTAAGAAAAGAAAAAACTGGTATTGTTACCAGTAATAAAATGGACAAAAGTATTGTAGTGGCTGTGATGCGTAAAGTAAAACACCCTAAGTACGGTAAGTTCCTTAACAAAACTAGTACGTTCGTTGCACACGATGAGAAGAACGAGTGCAGCATTGGCGATACTGTTACAATTGCTGAAACACGCCCGATGAGCAAAACAAAAAAATGGCGTTTAGTAACGATCGTAGAAAAAGTTAAATAATTTTTAACGTTAAATAGAATTAAGAAATGATACAAAACGAATCAAGATTAGCAGTTGCAGATAATAGCGGTGCTAAAGAAGTATTGGTGATACGTGTTTTAGGTGGTACAAGAAAACGTTATGCGTCTATTGGCGATAAAGTAGTTGTAACTGTAAAACATGCTTTACCTAGCGGTAACGTTAAAAAAGGTACTGTAAGCAAAGCAGTGATCGTACGCGTGAAAAAAGAAATAAGCCGTGCTGATGGATCTTATATCCGTTTCGACGATAACGCAGTAGTGTTATTGAGCGCAACTGACGAGATCCGTGGTACACGTATTTTTGGGCCGGTAGCTCGTGAATTACGTGATAAGCAATTCATGAAAATTATCTCGTTAGCACCAGAGGTACTATAAAAGAAATTAAAAA
>CAYYUS010000773.1:0-1723 GCA_964474925.1 uncultured Akkermansia sp.
ACCGACCATAACAAATACCATGCACAACTATCCAACACTCAGCTTATAGACTGTCTAAAAATAAGTCAAGTCTATATTTGTGAAAGACATGGTGTTCTGGCGAAAGAATCCTTATGGCGTTGATATTCAACCGCTTTTCTTTAAACTGCCAAATGGCAAAAAATTCCGGTTAAATATTTGGGATTTTGCGGGTCAGGGTAAATATCAATCGGCCCACAACTTTTTTTATACGCATCGTTCTTTATATATATTAGTAGATGACACTCGAACATTAGATGAGAACGAGGCTTATCGCACATTCTATTATTTTTGGCTTCAGACAGCAGAATTATTTGGAGGAAACAGCCCTTTATTAGTATTACATAATCAAAAAGCCGATCGAGTGCGAACTGGGTTCAATTTAGGAAGCTTTCAAGCTAATTTTCCATTTGTAAAAGACCTTTTCCAAATTAATCTTGGAGGTGAAAATTTAAATGGAATTTTAGAATTAAAGAATGAAATTGGACGATGGGCTCAGAAATTACCTCATATTGGAGATGTTGTTCCCAAAACTTGGGTTAAAGTTAGAGAAGATATTGAAACCGAGCGTCAGGAACGTCCATATATTTCGGATGAACGCTATCGAGAAATTTGCTTGTCACATGGAATAGTTAATGAAGAGAAACAAAGTGACCTGAGTAGATATTTTCATGATTTAGGTGTATTCCTTCATTTTCAAGACCATACCTTACTACGACGTGATGTGTTTTTGCAAAATCAATGGGTTATAGACGCTGTCTATAAGATTTTAGACGACCCAGACATATCTATAAGAAAACGTGGTCGGTTTGATAAATCAGACTTGTTTCGACTTTGGAATGAAGGATATTATTCTAAACGACGTGATGAATTGCTTGCTTTAATGCTACAGTTTGAACTTTGCTACCAAGTGCAAGAAACTGAAACATACATAGTTCCACAATTATTGCCAGGAGACATACCAAATTATAAGCTTGGTAATGTTATTCGCTTACACTTAATGTATGAATATGGTTTTATGCCCAAAGGATTACTTTATCGAATTATAGTTCGATTACATAGACATATTGCACAAAACCAGCTATCTGTATGGAATTGTGGAGTAGTTTTGGAAAGAAAAGATTCATTTGCTGAAATAACAGAATCAATTGATAGACGATATATCTCCGTAAAGGCTACAGGCTTGCGTGCTAACGAATTGGTGACAATTATTAATGAAGAATTTGACAAACTTCATGCTACTTATGGTGATAGACTTAAGGTTGATTTGAAAGTAAGATGTAATTGCGAATTATGCCTTAAAGATAGTAACCCACATTTTTTTAATAAAAAGAACGAGTTGGATAGATGTCTTGAACGCGGAATACAGTCTATTCGCTGTTTTAACAGTTTTGTCGACATAAACGTTCGAGGAATACTTGAAGGGGTATTTGTTCAAGTTAATCAAACTCCAATTGAACTCATAAAAGCTGGAGAAATAAAGGAAGCACTTGAACTATTACTTCCGAACTCAAAGGTGGTGTTATTGTTAGCCCAACTTTCGGATGCAGAATCGGAATATAGATATGGTAGGATTAAACGAAAAGAGTATGAACGAGTTAAGAATCGTATTTGTCTGGCCGCAATACAATTGATTGAGTAATCAAATTAGCAATTGGGTTAAATACCACCCCAACAAAGCCACCCCATATCCCAGATACCATTT
>CAYYUS010000774.1:0-1722 GCA_964474925.1 uncultured Akkermansia sp.
TTTTCGCGGCTTTCAGGACTAAGGTCAAACGGTAAAATAATATTTTTACAATCCATACGGCCCGTTGTAGAACGGATGGTAATAACAGGACAAGGTGATTTTTTAATGAATTTACTTGCTTGGTTGCTTCCCATAAAGCTTCTGAAGCGAACATGAGTATCTAAACCAACCACAATTAACATACATTGTAATTCTTCTGCTTTTTTGTCAGTTGTATCATAAATATCGCCTTCAAAATTAAGGGTCTCCACAACTAGCCCACTTTCCTTTATGATCTCGTGCTTAAGACTTTCAAGTTCACTTACCTGGCTCGGAGAACCCGGTTTGTGAACGTGCATTATGATGAGCTTTGACTTTGTTAATTTTGCAATGTTATAAGAATGTCTAATTGCAACTAACGACTGTTTTGAGAAGTCAATGGGTATTAAAATAGAACTATTTTCTTTTAGTAACATGCCTGGATTTTGCCTCTAATTTACGGAAAAAAGCCATAGAATAAAAAAAATGGCCCACTAAGGTCAAAATATTACCGACAAACGCATGTTAATTGAAAAACAACTCACTATTTTGAGGGCTATTTGTTCAGATTCTACTTAAAAAATGGGCCAACCCCCCTAAAAAGGGTGCTTTTGAACTTAAAACGCAGAAAATCAATAAAATAATGATGAAAATGCTAGCAAGTTGCTTTTATGGATTGGTCACTCAAGTTTTATTAGTTTTTTCCTTACAATGCCCACCGATGTACCAATTTCAACAACATAAACCCCTTTAGGCAGGGCGCTGATATTGATCTCGATCTTTTTACCGGTTGTGGAAGATATTTTTTGCGAATAACTTAGCTTTCCATTTAAGTCTAAGAACCTTATCTCTTCCGGAACATAGTTTTCAGTAAACACAAGATCTAGTTCATCAGTGGCAGGATTTGGAAAAAGAGAAAACTTGATCTCAGAATTCAATTCGTTGATGCCTACATTTGGAGAAAAGCCCATCGAAAAACTATTACACACAATGCAATTTGCAAGATCAGTTACACAAACAGTATGTGGTCCAACACAAACAGTAGGAATTGGAAAATAATTGGCACCAACATTACTTCCATCTAAAGTTACTGTAGCATTATTTGGAGGAGGAAGATAACCACCGCTAAAAGCTACATACACGCTTCCATCGCAGCAACTTGCACACACCGCCGGGTTGGTAGTAGGCGTTTGCATTACTAAAGCAATTGTTGAGGTAATGGGTATTTGCAAAAGTTCAAACCCAACTAAAACCATGCTGCTATTATAAAAATTCACACTATAGTCAGAAACGCAGGGACATAAACCACCAATGGTAATGGTGTTTCCAATTGAACTTTGTACGGTGGAGTTTGGACACGAGGATGAATTAGATAATACTGCAGTGAATGGACCGCTTATGGCAGTAGTAGGTGTAAAAACAGCGCTACCATCGCAAACACCATAACAGGTAGGATACGATATGCCGATCAATGAGAATGTAGTTTGCGAAAATGCACATACGCTAAGCGACATTAAAAAGGAAAATAAAATTTTCTTCATAGGTTTGTTTTTAAACGGTAGCCATTACTTTTAGTTCTATAGCAATGGGAGTTGGTAATTTATTTATTTCAAGTGTTGTTCTACAAGGAGCATTTTCTTTAAAGTATTCGGCCCAAATTTTATTGTAGATCGGAAAATCATCTTTCATATTGGTTAAAAAAAC
>CAYYUS010000775.1:0-1714 GCA_964474925.1 uncultured Akkermansia sp.
GAGACAATTACATACATGGTAGAAGATACCTGGGATACGAAAATAAAAGAGAAAGTTGTTTTTGAACCAGGCGGAACCAATATTGAGGAAGGAAAGAATTTTAGTATCAATACACATGGCTTCTTTGGATTTTACGAAGGCATGATGGACCGTAATTTTGTTTTAGAGTTTGCTAAGCCTTTAGGGTTTTATCCTGCAACAGGATTAAGCAATGTTACGGTAGGGAAAGAGAAAGATGTGATCTCTGTAATGGATTATCATGATCTGGTTGATTCGCCCATTATGTATTGTATTCCTGATACAACCATTATTACTGTGTCAAATACAAAAGTATTGGTGGCGCTTTATTCGCCCAATAAAAAAGTAAGCTCAGCATATATCGCAAAAACAATTCAAGAAATGTTGTATGCGCAGCGCGATTATTTAGGAGGGGAATTACCGGTAGATAAATATGCTTTTCTTATTTATTTTATTGATCGGCCAACATTGTCGGGAGCGCATGGTGCTTTAGAACATTCCTATTCGTCATTTTATGTAATGCCCGAAATGGATAGCATTTATTTGGATCAACAGATCCGTGATGTGGCCGCCCACGAATTTTTTCATATTGTAACACCTTTAAATATTCATGCAAATGAAATTGGGAACTTTGATTATATCAACCCAAAAATGAGTGAGCATTTATGGTTGTATGAAGGAATGACAGAATACGCCGCGCATCATGCTCAGGTAAAAGCGGGATTGATTGATGTGGATGAATTTTTAAAGACCATGATGGGTAAGTATGAGAATAGTACAAATGATTTTAATGATACCATGAGTTTTACATTCATGAGCAAGAATGTACTCAATGAAAAGATCCATCCGCAATACAATAATGTTTACGAAAAAGGCGCTTTGATAGGAATGTGTTTGGATATTTATTTACGGTATTATAGCGATGGTAAATACGGAACGCAAAATTTAATGAAAGATCTTGCAAAAAAGTATGGCAAGAAGAGGTCGTTCAACGACGAAGATCTGTTTGCGGAAATAGAAAAACTAACTTATCCTGAAATTGGAGCATTTTTGAAAAAGCACGTGAGTGGAAAAGAACCCTTGCCTATAAAGGATGTATTTGATAAAGTAGGATTGGAATTTGAAAAGGAAAAAACATACCAGAATTTTTCGTTAGGAGGATTTGATGTTGGATTTAATGATGAGACCAAACGTTTGATCATTGTAGATATAGCTAATATGGATTCGTTTGGAAAAGCCATGAACTATAAAATTGGTGATGAGATCTTAAGTTTAAATGGAACTGTAATAAGTATAGAGAATATAAAATCAGTTTTTGGTCAGTTTTTTGATACAGTTAAAGAAGGTGATCTTGTGAAATTGGAAGTGATGCGTCCTAAACGAAAGAAGAAATTCAAAAAGACCGAGTTAAAAGCAACGGCTCGTAAGGTTGAGCAAAAGGAATACAATATTATCAACGTTAAAAAACCAATGTCGGATAAAGAAAAAGTAACTTTTAAGGGTTGGTTGGATTATAACTTTAAGTAGGCTTTATGGGTAGTTTTAAAAATATCTTCGCGATAGTTTTTGTTTTTTGTGGTTTGCTGGCTTTCTCTCAAGGCTCACTTCCTCCTGGTGAGTACACAACTAAAAGTAAAAGCGCCATCAAACATTTTGAGGAGGGCTTGAAATACTACCAAGCTCGCAATGTTCCGGA
>CAYYUS010000776.1:0-1704 GCA_964474925.1 uncultured Akkermansia sp.
CTTAGCAAATCCTGAACCCATAAAAAATCCTACTTGGTGGAGGGTGACTGTTTTTTTTGAATTGTTCCTTCTAATTCAATCGCGCTAAAATGTAAAAGGGTGTCGTAGCGGTGCGGCTGATGGGACAGAGCCGGCTGAGAAGGTGACGATGTATGTGAAGAAGGCGGTGCCGTTGAAGTAGGGACGACTTTTTGCATAGTAATAGGCGCTGCTAATGCAGTGGGGATGCCGGCAGCAGCCGGATTCTTCAAGGGTGATGCTTTAGGTGTTATCTTTGTTTTCAACCCTAGATCTTCCGGGGAAGGACTTGGATCGACAGTTGTTGATTCTAACTCTTTTTTTTCTAAATCGATTTTTTCAGGAACCGCCGGTGTTTCCGTAGAGGATAAGTGGGTGGGTGGAAGCCCTTCTTTTGCTGAAGCTGAGGTTGTAGGCGTTTGAGAGTTAGGGGAAGAGTGTATAGGAAGAAGCTCTTGTTTTGGTGCAGTCGGAGGTAGTCTAGGTGGTGCCGCTAATAAAGGTGTGTGAGAGTCGAGTGCTTGCATCGATTGTTCGATTTCTGTCAGACGGCGCACGAGAACTTCGACGGGAAGACGATGATGGGTGCGGATAATTTTGAGTAACAAATTTTCTAGGGCGATTTTCGGTGTGGAGTGGAAACGGATCTGGTTTTGCGCTTCGATAAGGAGATCTAAAATCGTTAAACATTGTTCATGCGTATAAAGCTTAGCCGAAGTTTGGTAGAGTTTCTTTTCTTCGTCGGAAAGATAGGGAAGAAAGGGGGATTGGTTGCCGGAGACTTTAAATAAAAGCAGCGATCTAAAATGATCAGTGATGGTTTCCACGAATTGCGAAAGATCTTTCCCTTGAGTAAAAATCTGGTGAGCAATTTCAAAAGCGATGGAAAACTTCCCTTCTTTGCCTTCTTGATCTAAGCGGAAAAGGATATCTTTAGGCATGATGCCCAGGATGTCGGCGACGATATCTACAGAAATTTTGCCTTGATGAAAGGCAATAATCTGGTCTAAAAGAGATTCAGCATCGCGTAAGCCACCATCTGCACGTTTTGCAAGAAGATAAAGCGCATCTTTCTCGATATCCACTTGGAGGTCTTGAGAAATTTTTTCTAACTTGGATACGATATGATCAAATGAGATGCGATGAAGATTAAAGCGTTGGCAACGGGAGAGGATGGTTGGTAACACTTTGTGGGGTTCAGTCGTTGCAAAAATAAAGAGGACTTTAGGTGGAGGCTCTTCAAGAGTCTTAAGAAGAGCGTTAAAAGCCTCTTTGGTAAGCATATGGACTTCGTCAATGATATAGATCTTATACTTACCCGATGAGGCTGCGTATGAGACTGTCTCATTGATTTGACGAATGTCATCGATGCCGCGATGGGAGGCTCCGTCAATCTCTAAAACATCCAAGGAGTGGCCGGAGCTAATTTCTCTGCACGATGGGCAGACAGAACACGGCTCTTGATCATGAGAGCGTTGTTCGCAGTTTAGTGCCTTGGCAAAAACCCTGGCAAGCGTCGTTTTTCCGGTTCCTCTCGAACCACAAAAAAGGTAGGCAGAAGCTAGCCTTCCCATTTTAATGGCATTTTTTAAGGTGGTGACGATCGCCTCTTGGCTCAATACTTCTTGAAAAGTTTGAGGGCGATATTTTCTGGCAAGGACTTGATATACGGACATTTTGGCTGTC
>CAYYUS010000777.1:0-1703 GCA_964474925.1 uncultured Akkermansia sp.
TATAAGCTAATACATAATGGTTTGGTGAAATTGCATTAATGAATGCTTCCATGGTGTTTTGCCAGTTGCTAAAGCCGCAGTAATTGCTTTGTCCAAATGAATATACGTATAGCACTTGATTATCAACACACACACAATTACTATAAGTACCCGGACCTAACAAAGGATAATTTACAGATACAACACTTTGCGGTTCGCCGCTTATGGAATCAAACACCGCAAAATTCCAGCCATCTGGAGCGCAACCCCAATTAGAAAGAACAAGATTGTTAAAAGAATAGTTGATACCAACGCCTGTAAAATATGGATTAATGCCATTACGCGCTTTGATCGAATGAACATTATTATTAAAATCAAATCGGCGCAATAGTTTGTTATATTTTACAAACTGGTACTTATCGTTCTTAAATTGATTAAAGTGCGATTGGCCCCATCCGGTTTTTGATCCTATAGTTTGAAACGAACTTTCTCTCCAAACAAATTTATCTGTTGGTAATGTCGAATCCTTTGAAACCCTCCAAAAATAAACTGTGCTATCAGCATACGGTAAAGAAACACTCCAATCAATAACACCGCCAGTACTTACAATTAAAGTTTGAGTTATAGGCGAAGAAAATTTATCGCAAGTATCTAATTGAAATTTATACCTTGTAGATAGGGCAAAAGGATCGCTAGTGCTAGCGCGCAAAGTCATACTCGTTGTTAAAGGTACAATGGCGTATTTATAAGGATAAACCGGTACAATATCTCCGCCCTGAATAAAAAGATCAACTGTGCCAACTGTTGCATTATTGCCTTTGGTGATCTCAGTAGTTTCATTGAACTGATCGAGGCGTACTTTAAATTTATTCAAGCCAATACCCTTTGTAAAATCAAGTGGGATGTAAAACTTTAAACTATCCTGAAAATAAGGAGCCTTGATGCGCTTTAAGTACACTGCCGAATCGTTATTAGGAAAGAAGCGTTCGATCTTCACAAAGAATGAATCTTTGCGAGCCATGCTAATATTTTTATGGTAAATAAAAACCCCTATGGAATCGACATGTTTTTTTGTATCAAACTTCACATCGCTATTTTGTATAACGTAATCGGGCTGCATGCCTGTGAAAATTTTAATAGAAGGGTCGCCGTGCAAGGTCATATCTAGTCCGGTGTATCTTACGGCTTTGTCAACATATAACGAAGAATTAAGGGCTGCATGTTTTATGGAATAGCCAATTCCCTTTCAGTACTGTAGGCTAACAAGAGCTTGGTAAAAGTAATAACTATAGTAATTAAGCGCATTAATATATCCTGTAGAGGTTGCTGCCAAAAATCCAATAGAACCAGCTTGGTTAGAAAAAACAAACTTTTCACTAATAGAACGTGAGGCCGGGATATGTATCTCACCAGAATAGCAAGAGTTAGCAACTACTAAAGGATATCTTCCTGAGTTATTATAAGTATCAGGGTCATCAATAGCTTGATCAAACCCAACGTTTGATCCGTGTCCAAAAAAAGTGATCAAAGATGCCCCGCTACTTATGGCATTTTTAATGCTATCACTTATAAGAGTTTGAATAGGGGCCGTTGTATTCTTTTTATACGTATATACTTTAGCACCAAACAGAGTGTCTTCAATGATGGTCTTGTAGCTATCCATAAATAAACTCAATTGGTTTGTTAACCAAGGAGTATCGCCACCAACAAAATGTAATACGTTC
>CAYYUS010000778.1:0-1702 GCA_964474925.1 uncultured Akkermansia sp.
AAGTGATGCTGCAGGAATGTTAACCAATATGGGAATTCATCCTGATTATCATTTTAGATTAGTGAAAGACTTAAATGGTAAAGAGCGTGTAAAAGTTTTATTAGCGCAAGCATTATTTGGAACGCCTGATCTGTTATTATTAGATGAGCCCACGAATGATTTAGATATTGATACCATTAGTTGGTTAGAGAATTACCTGGCCGATTTTATGAATACGGTAATTGTAATTAGCCACGATAGGCACTTTTTAGATGCGGTATGTACGCATATTTGCGATATTGATTATGGTAAATTACAAACCTACACCGGTAATTATAGTTTTTGGTATCATATGAGTCAGTTGCAATTAAAACAACGTAGCGATTCCAATAAAAAAATTGAAGATAAACGCGCTGAGTTGCAAGAATTCGTTCGGAGGTTTAGTGCTAATGCCAGTAAGAGTAGCCAGGCAACCAGTCGTAAAAAATTATTAGATAAATTAACGGTAGATGAAATTCCGGCAAGTACACGAAAGTATCCGGGAATTATTTTTAAGCAAGAGCGCGAGGCAGGTGATCAGTTATTGTTGATAGAAGGTTTAGCTAAAAAGGATAGCGAAGGAAAATTCTTTTTTAAAGATGTACATATTAATTTAAAAAAGGGAGATAAGATCGCTTTTGTAAGTAGAAATCAATTAGCAATTACAGCGCTATTTAATATTTTGGCAGACATTGAAAAGCCGGATGCAGGAACCTATACATTTGGAACTACCATTTTTAAAGGACATTTGCCAAATGATAATAACTCGTATTTTAAAGGAGATTATAATTTAATTGATTGGTTACGTCAATACAGCGCCAATAAAGATGAAAGTTATGTACGCGGATTTTTAGGAAAGATGTTGTTTAGCGGTGAAGAGGTTTTGAAAAAAGTAAGTGTATTAAGCGGAGGAGAAAAAGTGCGTTGTATGACGAGTAGGGTGATGTTGCAAAATCCTAACTTTTTAATTTTAGAAGAACCAACCAATCACTTAGACTTAGAAAGTATTATTGCCTACAACGATGCCTTGAAAGATTATGCGGGCACCATTTTATTTACAAGTCATGACCACGAATTAATGCAAACGGTTGCTAATCGTGTGATAGAACTTACTCCAAAGGGAATTATTGATAAAACCATGACGTATGATGAGTATTTGGCTAGTCCGGCGGTGAAGGAACAACGCGAAAAACTATACAAGTAATTTAACACGGAGATCATAGAGGTTTTCACGGAGGATCACGGAGTGGATCTTCTCTCTATGAACTCTATGTGTACTCTATGCACTCCGTGGTTAAAAAAACGAAAATAATCCGTATCTTTTCCATAACAAAAGCATTATAGCCTAATATGAAAAAATTAATACTATTTTTCTTCTTAAGTGTACTCTCGGTTTCAGCCCAAGAACCCGTTGGCACCATTAAAGTAAAGCGCGAACAAAATTTAGTAAAGGCCGTATTTGATAATGTAGAATACAAATTAATGGCCATTGATAGATTTGGGAATCCACAAGAGAATACATTTGCTTCGTATACATTGTGGATCAAAGAAAAAAAATCAACAAAAAAATTTGTGGGTTATTCTAATACCCTAACTCCCGAAATGCTTAAAGAATTAAAAAGTTTAAAACGCGCCACCAAAATTATCTTTACCAAAAGAAAAGTAAATGAGCATGATGCGCATG
>CAYYUS010000779.1:0-1700 GCA_964474925.1 uncultured Akkermansia sp.
CAAGGCCTTTGATGATAGTGTTCAAACTATACGCTGTAATTATTGCCAAGTAAGGATATATAGGCATGTCGTACCAATACAGTTTTGTTTTGGCAATTGTAAGTAGAATTAGAAAACTTATTGGTAAAATGAGTACATCAACTAGTGTTTGGTTTGCTTTTCGGGTTTTAAAAATAAAGATAGCCCCAATTAATAAAGGAATGAACCAAACTGAGTATCTGATTTGTATCAAATTGTCAAAATAAAAATGCCAAGATTCATCCTTGTTCAATGTGACCTTAATTAGTCGACCTGCATCTTGTGAAAGTGTTTCGGCTATGTATCCTTTTTGAAAATGCTCTCTCAAAAGAAGCAAAGTAATCCCAGTTCCAATAAATAATAAGAAGCCGGTAGCGAATTGAACGGACAACACAAACTCTTTCAGTTTTTTACGAGTAAGAAGGATGAACAGATAGGCTGGTAAAAAGAGTAGAGCTGCATACATCTTTGTAGAAAATGCCAGAGTTAAGAAAATGAAGAATAAAAGAATGTTGTTTTTATTTGATGTGGTGATGTAGTTCAAAAAATATAAGTTCGCTGCAAGGGTAAATAAGGTAAGTAATGAATCTGTGTCTCCTGTTCTGGCTGTATGAAAGCCAATGAATCCATTTGAGCAAAGCAATATTAAAGCGCTTAACCAAGCCATAAAATAACCATATCGCCTTTGAACGAACACAAAGATAAGGAACACCACTAAGGTTGCAGCAATTGCGGAAGGCAGGCGAACGGCAAGTTCATTGAATCCAAGTAAACGAACAAAGCATAATTGTGTCCACACACTTAAAAGAGGTTTTATGTTTAATAGGTCAGGCTTATTTTCAAAATAGGGAACAAAGTAATTTCCGTTATCCAACATTTCGTAGGCATTAACTGCGTATATCGATTCGTCCCACCAACGGATATGAAACGAATCTAGTTTTAAGAAAATGACAAGGTAACATAGACAGAACAGAACAATGAAGTGTAAGAACCTGTTCTTTTCCGCTATTTTAAGTGTATTCATTGGTTAGATAACGATGTAGGTTGGATTAAATTATCTGTTCTGAAAAATAAAAAAACCCGTCTTTCGGACGGGTTTTTTTCAATTTGATCTTTAATGCTATTTAGCTTCTTCTGCCTTAAATATACCGAGCTTTTCTAATTGCTCAAGGTAAATACGTTTTCCTTTGTAATAAGCCGTTACAAAGGCGTCTTTTTGTCCGGCGTTAACTGCTTTCTTATTCAGATCCCAAGCTTCTCGTAGGGTTTTAAATGCAGGACCAACCGTTATAAGTGTTACCTTGCCGTTAGCATCCAACGTTTTAGCAATATCTCCTAAACCTTTCAAATGTTTGTAGGTATAATTCTTAGGGTATTTAAACGCTGCCACTTGTACTTTAAACTCTAAACCTTCTGCAGTAACCTCACCATATTTACCTGCAAAGTTCTTGATATTGGTTAGTTTTTTGTTAGTGGTAACAAACGTATCTTTCACCAACGAATCCTTTTTTACAATAGGAGTTGTGTCTTTTGGAATATCAAATTTGATATCTAAAAGTTTTTCGGTGTATTTGTCAATTTGCGACGCATCGATCTCAAATTCTTGATCTTTGAATTCTTTGTAAGAGAATTTCAATTTATATTTCTGTCCTGCAGGTAATGTGGTTAGATAATTACCATTT
>CAYYUS010000780.1:0-1697 GCA_964474925.1 uncultured Akkermansia sp.
CCAGAATCACTCATCGTTCAATTCTCAAAAATCGGAATAGCGAACGATGCATCGGTGTCTAATCAATCTTGAACTAATTCTTTATAACGCTCCTCATAAATATGCAATTTGGTTGCTTCGCCCGGAAGCAAAATAGATTTAAGAGGAAAAGCCGGTAATGTTAATTGATTAGATGTCATACGCAGGTGTGTTTATACTAATTACGTATAAGAGGGTGCAAAAAGCGTGCTCAAAAACGTTAAAATTCAACAAAATCTTCACCAAATGAGTCTACTATCTCCCAGGTATGGTCGCTCAGCAGTTTAATTGAGCCAATAAACTCAATATTTTCGGGTTTTGTTTTGCCCCATTCCTCAGGACCTATCATATAAAGCCTATATCCTTCTGCTTTTTTATAAAGGTGATAAACGTGACCAATAAAAGGCTCGAACGAAAGCTCGGCCGTATATATTTTTTCGCTGATCTCAACACGTTTTTGAAGATCTTGAGCTTGTTTTGCAAGAAGTGCGGCTTGTTTTTGGATCTGTGCCAATTGTTTATTGGTTTGCTCACGCATGGCCGATAAAGCCCTTGATTTTAATTTGCCTTCGTCCTCGGGTTTTACAACAATACTTCCGATCGTGTGAGGATACGGTATCAAACCGGGATCTTCGGCAGTTTTATCTTTATCGATCGGATTTTTGAACATGGTTTGCTTTTTACGATCCACAAATTTCACCAATTGGCACTAATTTACATGCAAATAATACAAGCAGTTTAGCGAAAATTTTGGCTATTGTGATATTCCTAATTTTTTTGCAATAGCCGGTGGAATAGCTTTTTTATGCAGCATAATGCTAGTTGTTTTTAGCAGCATATAACTTTCGCTGGCGTAAAAATAACCGTCGCAATCATTACGTTTTGTTCCCCAACTATTTTTGATGGTATAGTACAAAGTTCCATTTTGATCTTTAGCGGTTCCAACAGCATGCATACCATGATCGTCTTGTGTATCGTAATTATCAAATTGTTTTTGGCGAAGTTCGGGAGTGATAGTTAATTGTTTGTGAGGCTTAATAGCTAATAATGCTTTTTCCATTTCGGTCATTTGATCCATTGATTTTTCGGGAACAACTGCTAAGCCTTCTTTGTACATAAAACTTTTTTCGCTTACATCGGCACCCCAGGCAAATGTAAAACCGTTGTTAATGGCATACTGCATGGTTTCTTGTAATTCGTTCAAGGGCAAATTATTTACTTTTTCCCATTGCCAATTATCGGGGATCTCTAAAACAAATTTTTCGTAAGGTGCATGGTGTGTGAAAGAAGTTAATACCACATAATCGTCAGGAATAATTCCGGTTGCTTCTGCATATGTGCGCGGCGTATAACTTTTCCCTTTGTAGTCAAATTTCTCAGGCACTTTTCCTAAAAAATTATCGCAGGCATCTTCAATGGTTTTGATCATGAATTCAAAATCTATCTTTTGTGTACTTGCATCGGCTGCAGGTTTTGCAATGGCTTTTATAGCACCTTCTAACATGCCATGATTGTGAGGATCGTTAGCGTTCTTTTTTCCTGTGTAAACATCTTCAGGAACCATTCCGTGTTCTTTGATCACGCGTAACACATCCGGAAATCCACCACCTTCTGCCAAATTATTATTGCCATGCATGCGGATGTAATTTTGCGCTTTTAGAGGATAGATCTTTCTTACA
>CAYYUS010000781.1:0-1691 GCA_964474925.1 uncultured Akkermansia sp.
TTTAAAAAGAGGTGGAACTACAGAAGATGTTGCTAACGTAACTTTATTTTTAGCGAGTGATATGAGCGCTTATGTTACCGGACAATGCATCAATGTATGCGGAGGTATGCTTACCTAGTGTCCATAAGAAAACGCCATTTTATACGTTATACTTTCAGACACTATATAACACCAAATGAATGGTAAAAATAATTTCAGACACGCCCTGGTATCTTTTTGTACTGTGCTTTTTAATTGGCGCGCTGTTTTCGCTATTACTTTATTACAAGGATAAAAAGGCAGGCGAACTTTCTCTTCTTATTCAAAGAATACTTTTTGCAACTAGAGCCTTATGCATTACACTTATTTGCATTTTGCTTACCAATATACTTCTAAAGCATATCAATAATCGGAGCGAAAATCCAATCATACTTGTTGCTGTAGATAATTCGACATCGGTGATCTCAGGAAAAGACAGTTCCACTATTACCAAGCTTTTAACCGATCATATTCGTACGTTAAACGAAGGCTTAGCTAGCAAATTCACTATCAAACAAATTCTCTTTGGCGAAAGAACACGCTTATCAGATTCTATTAGTTTTAAAGATAAGGAAACCGACATGTCGAATTTACTTGCCGATGTTGCTAATAATTTTTCGGGACAAAATATTGGAGCGCTTATCATTGCCTCCGATGGGATCATTAACAAAGGCGCTAATCCTATTTATAATTTAGAAAAAATAAAATTCCCGATCTACACTATTGCTTTAGGAGATACTGTTGAGAAAAAAGACGCCCTCATTCAAAAAATAAACCACAATCAAGTAGCTTATTTGGGAAATCAATTTTTGGCTGAGATCACACTAAACGCTATTAAATTAAGTGGGGAAGAATGCATAGTTAGCATTTTCAAGAACAACCTAAAAAAAGGAGAACAAAAAATAAAGATCAACTCGCAAAATTTTATCTCCACCGTAAATTTTATTTTAGATGCTGATGCTCCGGGTGTGCAACGTTACACAGTAAACGTATCTCCCGTAAAAGGAGAGACCAATTTGGTTAATAATTCGCAAAGCTTTGTTGTGGATGTGATCGATAATCGTGATAAGATCCTTTTCGTTTCCAATTCTCCACACCCAGATGTTTCTGCCATTAGCGAAAGTATTGAAAGCATGAAGAATTACGAATTGATAAAAGATTTTTCCGATAAATTCAATCGCGTAGTAAAGCCTTTTAGTTTGGTGATCCTTCATAATTACACGGCGGGCAATAGAAATATTTTGGACGAGTGTGTTACGAATCGTATCCCTTACCTTATTATTAATCCTGCCCCAAATTCGGGCTTAAATGAAGTAAAGATCACTTCTATGATCGACAAATTAAATGATTCGGAGCCCGCCATCAATAACAGTTTTGGTTTATTTACGATCTCGGAAGAATTACGGAACGCCATCACTAATTTTCCGGCAGTTAAAACATACTTTGCCAAATACAATATGTCTAATGGTGCACAAGTATTACTGAACCAAAAGATCGGTTCGGTTACAATGACAGAGCCCATTTTATTTTTTAATGAATTGAACGGCTTAAAAAGTGGCGTTTTTATTGGCGATGGCTTATGGCGATGGAAACTGAGAAATTATCAAGAGAACAGTAAAATAAATGCAATCAACCAACTCGCCAGGATCAGCCCGAACAGCCCCGTTTTTTGA
>CAYYUS010000782.1:0-1681 GCA_964474925.1 uncultured Akkermansia sp.
TGGAGGAATTGGCAATATTCAAAAACAATACGATGCATTAGGAACTAAGCAGATCACAAGTTTTCAGCCTAACTTTGGCGTAGGTATTAAGTATAGAATTTTTACTTTAGATTATGCTTTAACTGATATTGGCGATCGTTCGCTTGCCCTCTACTCTAATATCTTCTCGCTTAAGATAGATTTTAATAAGAAGCAAAATAAGTAAATGAAATGTAGGGCGCTGTACATATGGCTTGTCCTAACACTTCTTTCCGGCTTTTTGGGCGCTCAAACTTACGGTAATAGCTGGATAAAATTCTCACAAACTTATTTTAAATTCCCTATTAGCAAAGATGGGGTGTACAGAATAGATTCCGCAACACTTTCAACAAAGTTTAATTTGCAAACACTTAACCCTAAGAATTTGCAATTGTTCATTAAGGGGAAAGAACAACATCTTTATATATTTGGAGAAAGCGACAATAAGATCAACCTTAATGATTATGTTGAGTTTTATGCAAGTCATCTGCAACGTAATTACGACTCTTTACTTTATTCGCAAATAAACTATCTTCCTAATCCTTACATACCAATTTTCAACGATACTATTTATGGTTATCTCACTGTAAATAGTTCAGTAAGTAATCTTCGTTATCAAGAGGAGACAGATAGCACTATTGCGAATTACCCCTTGGCCGATCATTTTTATTCTGAATTGATCTATAGTTTTCCGAGCACCTATAATTCTGTGTCGGATGTACAAAATATTTATAGCGATCCACGCTATACCCAAGCTGAGGGTCCGGGAATTAATTTTAATAAAGGAACAACACTAACTAGTAATTTCACAAATCTTTTGCCGTATACATCAACACCGCTTAACTGTTATCTTCAGGTTAATTATTCGGGCGCTTCTATGAATCTTAACTCTTTAATTGATCATGAAGTTAAGTTTGATTATATCAATAACCTCACAAATACGGTCACTTTAAATGATTCCTTATTTTATGGGTATCAACCTGTACGATTAACTTATACGTTAAGTAATACAGATATTGGCAACACCACAAATTTCATGCTCTCTTCAGTTGCTAACCCTTCTTTTTCTACATTCAATAATTCTTCATCGCTACATTATATAAATTTCAAGTATCCAAAGATCCCAACGCTTTCTAATAATTTGATCAATTCGCTTTTCATTAACGATATACCGGGCCCGGGTAAACAAAGTTTTATTTTGACAAATCCAAATGTAGGTACCACAAACACTATTGTAGCTTACGATATTACTAATGGCAAAAAAATTCCGGTATATGTACTGGGAGGAAACGCACGAATGGTTGTTCCTAATTCAGGTGGGCAAAAACACGTGATCGTAAATGCGGGGTCAAATATTATTCTTGTGAATACATTGTTAGATGTAAATCAAGGGCAGCCCTTTACTGATTTTAAAAGTACAAATGCTTCTAATGCATTTGTGATCGTTTATCATCCCAATTTTTCAACTTCCGCACAAGCATATAAAACGTATAGGCAATCGAGCACTGGTGGAAGCAACAATGTTATTACGGCAAATATTCTCGAGCTGTACGAACAGTTTGGTTATGGTGTAAATAAACATCCCCAATCGATCAGAAACTTCATGAGATTTTTGAACGATAGTTTACCGACTCCACCATCGTATTTATTTTTAATAGGAAAA
>CAYYUS010000783.1:0-1680 GCA_964474925.1 uncultured Akkermansia sp.
TTTAAACTTTTTTAACGCTTACTCATGGTGATATTTTTCACCACCTAAAATTGTGTAGGCCCTATACAATTGCTCCATAAAAAACAAGCGTACCATTTGATGCGAAAAGGTTAAAGTAGATAATCCCAACTTAAAATTCGCTCGTTCATATACTTCATCTGCAAAGCCAAAAGGCCCGCCTATAAGGAAAACCAGGCGTTTGATGCCCGAGTTCTGTTTTTGTTGTAAGAATTTACTGAATTCTATACTTGTTAATTGCTTACCCTTTTCATCCAGCAAAACCAAGTGATCAGATGCCTTTAATTCCTTCAAAATAAGCTTAGCCTCCTCTGTTTTTTGCTCCTTCTCGCTGCGCAACCTTACGTTCTTTGGCACATTTATTGTAATTATATCCAATGTGCAGTAATTCTTTAAGCGCTTTTGGTAGATACTAACACCTTCGTTTAGATAACTATCCTGCGTTTTATCGATCTGTATAAATGTAACCAGCATAAAATGTCAAAAAATTTGATTAAATTTGTATTAACAAAATGAAGTATTTAATAGGTATAATTATCGCCACGTTTTCTTTCTTTTTCTCAGTTGATGATACTGCCGAAGATGCTATTGCTGCATTAAAGCAAGGCAAAGTTACGGACTTAGTGAAATTATTTGACGAAAAAGTTTCTATAAAACTGGTGAATCAAGAAGATGTATTAAGTAAATCGCAGGCAGAGGCAAATATCAAAGCCTTTTTTGAAAAACATCCTGTTAAAGATTTCAAATCGTCGCACGCTAGTGGTCAAACTAAAAATACCGCTATGCAATACCTTACAGGAACGCTCGAAACTACTAATGGTAAATTCCGAGTATCTATACTTATCCGCCGTAATTTAATTTCTCAATTCAGGATAGAGAACGATAATGAGTAAGTTTATTAGCCTTCACAAAAAACATTTCGATCTAAAAAAATTCATTCTTGCTGCGCTCAAAGAAGATGTTGGCGATGGCGATCACACTGCCCTTTCTACAATTCCCGCTACGCATAAAGGCAAAATGCAATTACTCGTAAAAGAAGAAGGAATTATTGCCGGTATTGAAGCCGCTGTAGAAACCTTTAAGATCATTGATAAGAACATTAAGGTTAAGGTGCTTATAAAAGACGGGCAAGCCGTAAAAAAGGGCGATGTAGCTTTTATCGTAGAAGGCAAAACTCAAAAACTCATTACGGGCGAGCGTTTGGTGCTTAACATTATGCAACGCATGAGTGGAATTGCTACTAAAACCGATCATCTGCAATCGTTATGCTATGGCACAAAAGCCAAAGTAATTGATACCCGCAAAACTACGCCGGGCTTCCGTTTCTTCGAAAAATGGGCTGTTGTCATTGGCGGGGGCGCAAATCATCGTTACGGCTTGTTTGATATGATCCTTATTAAAGACAATCATATTGACTTTGCTGGAGGCGTTGGTCAAGCTATTGTGGCCGCCCAGCAATATTTACGAAAGAAAAAGAAGAAACTGCCCATTGAGGTAGAAACCCGCACTCTGCTTGATGTAGAAGAGGTTTTAAGACATAAAGGCGTTGATCGCATTATGTTGGATAATTACACTATTGAAAATACCATTAAAGCCGTAAATCTTATAGGTCGAAAAGCCCAAATAGAGAGTTCGGGAGGTATAACCGAGAAGAATATTTCC
>CAYYUS010000784.1:0-1670 GCA_964474925.1 uncultured Akkermansia sp.
CCGCATCCAAAGTATTTTCAATTGGGGTATCCTCCATTCCATCCTGATTCTTATTCAGTTTAGTAAGATTCCATTCATCCTTATTTACAAAGTAATGGGCAATCAAAATGTCGGAAATATTATAGTAATTTTTCGCGTTTAAGGCAGCCGCACCATTTCCGTTTGAGGAAACACTTCCTAGGAAAACCTTTTTCTCAAGCAGAAAAAAAACATTATCATCGTTAGTAAGAACAAGGTCTTTAAGGTGAAAATTGAAAGGATCTTCTTTGAACTGACCCTTCATTTCAATGTTTTTAGTACTAAGGATGTTTTCAAGGTTATTTGTGAGCTTTACTAAATAAATTCCATCCAGGGATTTTCTTACGCCAGGCCCATAAATATAATATTCACTTTGATCGTTATAATAAGCTAATCCGCAAAACACATTACCCTTTGAATCAAAAGTGATCTTTGGGTCATAAAGCCCAACGCCTACCTTCCCAATAGAAACCTCTGTAAGCTTGTTTAATTTAAGATCGTAACAAAAAAGCTTACTCCTGTCAATTGAAAGGTCGTACTTTTTTTTTCGATCGTTGTTAACTTTAGTACTAAGGAAATAGATCTTGTCATTGAATAACTTTATCTCTTCAATATCAGATTCAAAACCTACAATACTTGGCGTTTGAATACTTTTCTTAGTAATTTCATTAAGATCGCTATCTATTACGCTGAACTCAATACTTGCCGGACTTTCTATTGTAGATGGACGCTCTGTTGTAATTACTATTAGCTTTCCATCTTCTGATATTGTTTTTGTGATCTTCCCTTTGTTTTTCTTGCTTTCTGCCTTGATCTCAGCAATTAATTTAAAATTGGGGCTTATCTTTCCGTTATCTCCCATTAGCGCAGCAGCCAATTGGGTTGTTTTCTTTCCATTTGAATAATACCTGCAAAAAACAATAGGCTTATTGTTGATCATTTGTATTTCATTTTCGTCAGGATCTCTATGATCAACTACAGGATAGCTGTTAATAATCTTATCACCTTGCTTGAATTCAGGCCAAGATCTTTTTATGTACTCAAATTTACCATACATAAAGGCCATATGCACACCATTATCGTTTCTACCAATTAGCTTGGCTTCGTATGTAGTAACATAAGCGTTTGAAATATGCCCTTCACTTAGGGTTGTTGTTATTACCTGAGAATTGAAGCGCTGAGATGTTAAAGCTATCAATAGTAGTACTAACTTATTTTTCATACAATTTGTTAAATCAAATTTAAGAAATAATTTGATTTCACTAAAATAATGAGCAAGAAGTTGCTTTTAAATTAATATGTTACTTTATTCTATTGTGTTGCAATTGCATCAGTTAACTGATAACTATCACTGCATATAATAGGCGAAGGATTTTTAAGGTCGTTAGTGATGAGGCCCTACTTAATGTCAAGTAATGTGTCTTTCAAAAAATTATTACTAGTAAACTATTCTATCCTTCATTTCTCAAATTCCAACCACTTATCGATAATTGATTTATCGTAAAGTATATCAGTAAATGGGATTGGTTTGAATGTTTTTATATTTAGTTGATTAAGAAACTCTGCCACATTAGAACTAATATAAACTGGATTCTCCTCCAAAAACCCTTTATTGTCAATCAAAAAAAAATCATCGCCACTCCAGGTGTTTT
>CAYYUS010000785.1:0-1670 GCA_964474925.1 uncultured Akkermansia sp.
GTTGCAATGATTTTCATAGCCATTACAACCCCATGCGTAATGGCATGCACCCGTGAAATGTGACATATCCATTGGATAAAGATAAACTGGAGCTTTTGAAAATTTACCCAATTCAAATATATTTTTAAATGAAATAAAATTCTGAGTGAATAGAACAATTATGTGAGTTGGTTGGAATAAGGACTTTTTAAGTATTGAATTTGTTTTGTAATAAGTTTTTGTTTGGTCGAAATCTAAAACATGATAATCTGGGTGTGTGTCTGATAACTTGTTTTTTTTTAGATTTAACTTGAATAGCATTTTTTCAAACTTGATTTTAATCCTTTCAAAATAATTTTCAAACTGATTTAAGAATGAGATTATATCTGAACTCTGAGTTTTACAGAATTTTGTAATTAGTTTTACTTTATTTCCTTTGATATTTGATAACCCATAATATAAATCTAATGCTACAATTCCAGCTGATTTGTATGGGTCAGAAGCTGAAATGATTAGTATGTTTTTATTTTTGGTCAATTAACCTAAATTTTTCCAATACCATTCTACAGCCTCTTTCAAACCTTTTTCAAGATTATGAGAGGGTTGGTAATTTAGTATTTCTTTTGCTTTTTTTATGCTGGCCAAAGAGTGGGGAATATCACCTTTACGTTCAGAACCATATTTAGTTTTAATACTGTCAATTGTTTTGTCGTAATGACTTAAATGAGCCTTAAGTAATTTAATAATTAGATTAATTGTTGTCCTTTCCCCAACCGCCGTATTAAACACTTCTCCAATTGCTTTCTTATTAGTTGTTGCCAAGGCAAGTTCATTCATTTGTAACACATTGTCGATGTAGGTAAAGTCGCGGCTGTGTGTGCCGTCGCCATTTATTACCGGGCTTTCGTGCGCCATTAGTTGCATGCAAAATTTGGGGATGGCTGCGGCGTAAGCACCGTTAGGGTCTTGCCTGCGGCCATACACATTAAAATAACGCAAGCCAATACATTCTATGCCGTAGGTTAAACCAAATACGTGCGCGTATAATTCGTTCACGTATTTTGTAACGGCGTAGGGTGAAAGGGGTTTGCCAATTATTTCTTCTACTTTTGGTAATGTTTCGCTATCGCCATAGGTACTGCTGCTGGCGGCGTACACAAAACGTTTTACTTTGGCGTCGCGTGCTGCAACGAGCATGTTTAAAAAGCCATCGATGTTTACTGAGTTGGTGGTGATGGGATCGTTGATGCTACGGGGTACACTGCCGAGGGCTGCTTGATGTAAAATATAATCAACGCCTTCGCCTGCCTTCGTTCCTTCGGCAGACAGGCATGCTTGTTGGCATGTTTCTAAATAGCGGATGTCGCCTTCAATGAATTTAAAATCTTCTCTTCCTAGTAAGTGTTCAATGTTGCTGAGTTTACCGGTGGAGAGATTGTCTAAACAGATGATGTGGTTTTTTCTTTCAATGAAATAATCGCATAGGTTGCTGCCTATGAAACCGGCTCCGCCGGTGATTAATATTTTTTTGTTAGATATCATTTTTTAGAGGCATTTAACCATAGAGGCATCTTCGATGCTCACAGAGGTATACATGGAGGTTCATAGAGGATCACCATTACTCAAAAAGTTTTTAGATAAAGCTTTGCTTTCTTTCTCCATGAACCTCTGTGAAAAAACTCCGTGTTCTC
>CAYYUS010000786.1:0-1657 GCA_964474925.1 uncultured Akkermansia sp.
ATCACACAATTTGATCATTGATCATTTTCGCCGTATCAAAAAAATGCCACCGGCTTCTATTTATTATAATGAAGAAGGAGAAGAGATCCATCCATTGGATAAGGTAAGTGATACAAAAGATGTGTATCAAACCGGCGATGAAAGTTCAAAGCGTAAAAATAATGTTCGCGATCTGATACATATGTTACCGGCCGATCAACGCGAGGTTGTAATTATGCGTACGTATTACGATATGAGCTTTAAAGAAATTGCTGATATGACAAACGTTTCCATCAATACTTCTTTGGGTCGTATGCGTTATGCTTTGATCAATTTAAAAAAGATGATCGAAGAACGTAAAGTGGAAGTTTCGTTTTAAGCGAATTTATTTTCTGATTTTTTATTTCTATTTGGGCGCCATTTCGCGCTTTCCGTTCCAAGCCTGCTTGTCCTTTGCAATGTTTGTAGTGCTCCGGTAGCTTCCTTCGGTCGCTTCCTCGCCCAACAAACATTTTGCAAAGTCCTAAGCAGGGCTTTCCACTTCAATCGCGGGCGCGGGTATCTCAAGCATCCCACTACAAAATACATCCTATAAAGCTTGATCAATTTAAAAAAGATCGAAGAAAGAAAAGTGGAAGTTTCGTTTTAAACTTATTGCAAATAAAAAAGGCCACAGATATCTGTGGCCTTTTTGTTTTTATAAACTTCAATATTATTGTGTCTTGTTAATGATATTCAAACTTGTCTCTCCAATAACTTTAAATGCTGTTCTTCTGTTCTTTTGGTGAGCAGCTTCCCACTCAGGACTTTTAGGCACCATAGCGTTGATCTCTGCTTCGGTGATAATTGGCCTTGTTTCGCCATAACCTGTTGAAGTTATTTTTGACTTAGCAATGCCTTTACTTAAAATGTAATCTACACAACTCTTAGCGCGCGCTGCTGATAATTTCATATTGTAATCATCATTACCACGAGCATCGGTGTGTGCTCCAAGATCGATGGATACGTTATCATTTAATTTTAAGAGGTCAACGATCTTATCCAAGATCTCCATCGACTTAGGACGAAGAGTTGCCTTATTAAAATCGTACTCTATACCTTCGATCTCAATATCACCAGAAGGAATTTTGTTCAAGTTAAAATCTCTTTGAAATACTTCCGATTCCGTTTTTCCTTCGGTTGCTACTTCATTCGCATCTGCAAAATAGCCATTCTTTTGTGCTTTTAAGAAGTACTGCATGTTTAATTTCAGATCTGTGCTATAAAAACCTTTATCATCGGTAACAACAAAGAAAGGTTCATCGCCATCGTGCACATCTTTAATAGTTACAAGAGCACTTGGAATTGGTTCACTTGTTTGTGCATCAAATACAATACCTTCTAACGAGAATTTAATTGGTTCATTTTCGAAACTATAAATGTCGTAACAATGTCCGCCCGGGCAATCTTCTCTATCACTAGCAAAGAAACCCTTAGTTTGTAATTTCTCTAAAATAAAATACGCATCATCTTTTGCAGAGTTGATAGGAGAGTTTAAGTTCTTTGGAACGGCATAGATCGAATCATCTGCATTTAACGCTGATTTAAATACGTCTAAACCACCAAAGCCTGTTAAGCCGTTGGTACTATAATATAAAGTACTACCTAATTGGTGGAAGAAAGGCGTTACCTCATCACC
>CAYYUS010000787.1:0-1653 GCA_964474925.1 uncultured Akkermansia sp.
TGGAGATATAGCAATTATCCAATATGAACCTCATGGTCATATCTGTATGTTTTGCTCTGGCAAAGACCCTAAAACAGGAAAATTATTTACCGGCTGGATTTCTGATTTTAAACAAAGAGATCTCTATGGCGGTAAAATTCGTGATAAAAATCCACCATTTACTATTTATCGTTTATGTTAATTTCAATCGCTTGTTTCGGAGCTTTCTTTAATCGTTTTCGCGGCGGAGGCGGTACTGACCTTCTTAATTATTTCGGAATTGACAAATCTTTTCCAGCCCAGAAAACTATTTATGCAATACTGTCTGCTTTTGTACTTGTTGGCCTTGATTGGTATCGCCTTGGTTTTGCAACCGTTGGCGTAAGAGCTGCTGTTGCTTTTGGCTGGGGCTCTTACATTAAAGGACTAACTGAAAATAAAATAATTGTGCGTGGTGATTTAGAGTTTGTTGACAAAATCATTGTTAAATTCAAGTTTGCAATTCTGGCTAATCTTTTTGCACTTTCAGTTCGTGGTGCAATCTGGGGAGCTTGTGTTGTTTTTGGGGTGATTCAAGTTCAAGATTCATTAATTGTGCTTCAAATCAAATATTTGCTTCTTATTCCAATGTTCGCTTTCTTTTTCCCCTTAAGCTATTTCATGGTGAGAAATTGCAAAGATAATTGGGGTTTGGGTGAAATGATCTTTGGTGCTATTTGCTGGGTTTGTTATTATCTAATTTCTGTATTGTAGCATTTGTCTCCACTATTATTTCATAAGTTCCAGCAGGCAACATCACTTTATAAGTTCCGGACGTTAAATTGTAATACGTTTCATTATTAATATTGCCCCAAGATTTTTCATCTTTTTTGAAAGGTATTTTTAATTTTTTCATATTTTTTAATAATTCTGTTAGTTAGTGAAGTTAATCAAGTAAAGGCTTTAGCCTAGCTTTTCTAATAAAATAGCAACTTTATCTAATAAATTTATTTTAAAGAGTCGGATCAACCTGCTCTACATTATTTGATTTGATAATGGTTCCACTATATTTTTGTTCAGCTTGATAGTAAGTAATCAAACCTTTTATGATAATTAGCAGAACTATTACTATAGCTAGAATTTTAAGGTCTTTCATTTTTCCTCTAGTTTATTTATTATTTATATCATTGATTCTATTGTGGTGATTAAGTCGTCAACAGTTACAAACCCTTTTTGCTGATCCCAAATAGCCGATCTAATATCTAAATGCTTTTCTTCGCCAGTAAAATAATGTTCTGGCATTTTCCAAGGCAAACCTTCTATTTTATTATCAGCTACAGGTTTAGCTTCTGTTTTAATATTGCCTGCCCATCTTGCCTTAAATGGATCGACTATAATTTCAAGTCTAGATGGATCCCATGTTATCAATCCCACATCTCCTTCTTTTTCATCGGTAACAAAATAGTATCTTCCCTCTACATCTTCGCCAAATTGCACTACTCCTTGGAACCTTCCTGTTTTTACAAAATCTCCGACATAAATTTCATGCCCATTTTTATCTATAATTCCCGTTGCAAATTCTTTATTTTCTTCTTTTGTGTCGATTTTAGCTTCTGTTTTAGAAGCCTCTTCTAATTTTCCCTTAAACTTCACATTCTCACTAATTACCTCTTGAGTAGCATTAGTAACATTATC
>CAYYUS010000788.1:0-1650 GCA_964474925.1 uncultured Akkermansia sp.
TCCTTTTCCACAACCTGCTCCGCCACCGCCACCTATAAATAGGGACATGTTTCTTATTTGATTACCACCAGAGCCACCATTTCTTTCTGGTAATGAAGAAATGCCATAACAGGAAATGGTGGTAGGTTTACCGCAAATAACAGACCATTCGTTTTCATGATAATCGGTATTTACAACAGACCCATCTTTATTATAAATTTCTTTTCCTTCTTTTATCATTTTCCTGTATAATAAAAACAGGAAAATGATATTCTTTTTATGTGCTTCTTCTTCTAAGTTATTACTTAATTTTAGTTTCTCATATTCAGCATTTGCTTCAATAGAAACTTTAAGTTTAGATAATGCAGCTGTACACATTTCATCCAAAGTTTGTCTCTTAGATGGAATTACTTTTGGTGCAATATATTCTCTAGCCATTCTTTCACTAATGGTGAATTGTCTAATTTCAGTTATAATAGATTCATTATCATTAGGAATGAATTTGTGTTCTTTATTCATTTTTTTGTTCATTTTGTTTAGAAGATTCTAACTTAGATATAGATGCTTCAAGAGCTGTTATTCTATCTAACAATTTTTTGATTTGCATTTCGTGCTGAAAAGCAAATATAGCAGGAACAACACCTATTAAACTTAAATCGCGCGCTAAGTCTGCTTTTAAGATTGATGTTATTTTATACAGTTTACCTGTGTCTGTTTTGATTGAAATGGAGCCATCTTTATCAACGTAGAAATCTACAGCTACCAAAGTTTTGAATGTATCCAAATCACATTCTTCATAATTCACAATAGTTTCGATAGGCTCAATACTTGGCATATCGTTGTTATCTTTATCTTTTCTTTTAAAAACATCAAAAAGATTTTTTAAATATTTATTCATAATGCTATTAAATAAAGAATCTTTTCCCGCAATACTTGCAGGTGTATTCGTGGAAATGGATAGGTGTGTTTACATTGGCATCATCAAGGTAGTCGTGTAAGTCATGCTTACATTTGAATGCTCTAACTAATGTTGCAAGAACAACGATTGTGTTTTTAAGGAAGTTCATTTATCGACTAGTCCAAGTTGGTATGATTTTTTTGCATATTTGTTTACCTTCTTTTTCTTCTGATCAATTTCATCTTGATTAGGATTGTAATCAAAATCAAATTCCTCATTGAGCATTTGGACTATTGTATTAAAATCATTTATTTCTTTATGCAAGCGTTGTTTATTGGTGAGACCATCATCTGTCTCATCACTGTCTAAACCGAACTGCTGTGCTTTTAAAGCTTCTTTACCTACTTCAAGAGCTTCTTCAGTTAACTTACCTAATAACAATTGTAAACGATTCATTTTTAAGTTTTCACCTTTACTCTACTTTTAAAATGACCAATAGTGGAATCACTATCTGGTATTTTAGATTTATGTAATATAGTTGTTTTATTGTGACAATCAGCCCAATAAACATATCCACCAGTAGTAATGTCTTTTGTAGAAGCAGCAGCCACTGCATTGATTGCATCGCAATCAAATACATCGATAGCAAACTTAGCTAATATTTCACCACTACCTAATGCAACTGTATCGTTTTTACCAAAACGAACTAAACGCATTTCTGAGTTATATACTTTAACAGAGTATACAATACTGGTGGTGATTATTAAAAGATG
>CAYYUS010000789.1:0-1649 GCA_964474925.1 uncultured Akkermansia sp.
AACAAACCTATAACTAATTTTTTAGTTTTACAACTAATTTTTTAGTTTTAACAAAAAATTTAAATTAATATTAAAAATATGATTAGTTTTATGATATCATTTTAATATCAAATTACTACTATGGAAAAGTTAATGCACCCATTAAACGGATATAAAGCAGCTTTAATAGCACTTTTGTCTTTTATTACTGGTTTATATGGAATTATTACATCAGCACAAAACACAACCCCGAGCGGAGGCGTAATTTTTTTTGGTGTTTTATTTATTCTTTTCGCTGTTTTATTAATTAAGGGATTAATGGTAGTGGAGCCAAACTATAGTATTGTACTTACCTTCTTTGGTAAATATGTAGGAACAGTAAGGGAAAATGGATTGCAATTTGTAAATCCTTTTTATTCAAAGTTGAAAGTTTCCCTACGCTCTCAAAGTATAGAGAGTACTAAATTAAAAGTAAATGATAAGTTGGGGAACCCTATTGAAATTGCAGCTGTGATATTATATGAAATAAGTGATACCTACAAAGCAGTTTTTGATGTTACTAATTTTAATGAATACATGAAAAACCAAAGTGAAGCAGCAGTTCGTCATTTAGCAACAAGTTACCCATATGATAATATTGAGGACGAACATGCACAAATAACATTACGTGATGGTGGTGAAAAAGTAATCAAAATGCTAGAACAAGAACTAAATGAAAGACTAATAAAAGCCGGTATAACTGTTACTGAAGCAAGAATTAGTCATTTGGCTTATGCTTCAGAAATTGCTGGCGCAATGCTACAACGTCAACAAGCCACAGCGATTGTAGCAGCAAGAACTAAAATTGTAGAGGGTGCAGTGGGTATGGTTGAAATGGCATTAGCAATGTTATCAGAAAAAGATATAGTAGTACTAGATGATGATAAAAAAGCAGCTATGGTGAGTAATTTAATGGTTGTCCTTTGCGGTGAAAAATCAGCATCTCCAGTTTTAAATACTGGCACCCTTTATTAATTTTAAAAATACAAGTATGTCATTAACAAAAAAAACATTTGTATTAAGAATCAATGATGAAACCTTTTCTGCATTAGCAAAATGGGCAGAGGATGAGTTCAGAAGTGTAAACGGACAAATTGAAATGATCTTAGACAAAGCGTTAAAGGATGCCGGCAGAAAAAAAGAGCAGCTTTCTAATAATAGGACAACTATAAAAAGCTTAGTAAAGAGTAAAAATTAAGTTGCTGTAATTTACTAAGCTAATTCATTCTAAATAGCATTTTGTACCAGTTGGCTCAAACTAATGCCTTTAGTTGCGGCAAGCTTTGCTACCTTTTTATGTACATAGGATGTTACACAAACATTAAATGCCCTTTTAAACTGATTCCCTCTTTCTTATTTCTTGGGTAAATACTATTGAATTCAGAATACTGAAATTATGAGTATGAGATTAGCAGTATGTACAATGGCACCATTTTTCTTATTTATACATAATAATAAATTATGGTTCTCAATTACTATATATATAGCATTAACTTAAGTTTTCAAGGTACTCTTTCTGGTCCTGCAAATAAGAATTTGCCAAAAAGACGTGCTTAAAAGTATAATAGTACTTGCAACTCACTGGTTGTTTTATCTCTATCTCAACTATTGGGGCATCATGATTCTCATTG
>CAYYUS010000790.1:0-236 GCA_964474925.1 uncultured Akkermansia sp.
CTACGGGGTTCAATAGACCTTGAATTATATCCTAATAATAGTTGACTCCTACGGAGCCAAAAAATTCTGGAGGCCTTCGAACGAATAGCGATTGCATCCTCACGCGGATGAAAAAAAAGAGCAACTGTCTCTTTTTACCATCCCGCGTGAGGGATTGTAGCGGAAATCCTTTTTGCGTTTTTCACGCAAAAAGATTGGAGCGAAAAGCCCGACCCCGAGCTAAGACGATGTTCGAA
>CAYYUS010000790.1:246-1648 GCA_964474925.1 uncultured Akkermansia sp.
TTATGCCCTCCGTGTCTTGGTGTCTCCGTGGCAAAAAAAAAAAGCGTTGGTTATTTTTTATTTTTCTTAATGAAAAGAAGGTAAAATACATTCCGTGCAATTTCGAGCAACAAAGAGTTCACAGTAGCAGTGATCACAAAAAAGTACGACATGTTATAACGTTTGTCGCGGTATAAAGCCAAGGCATACTCGCGGAATAATTTTGCTTGTGTAAATTTTAATTCCTTTTTACTGGTAGATTGGTTTGATAAACGAAATTTTCCTAAAGGTTCAGGAATAACATAACCATTGCCGTAAAGCATTAATTCAAACTTCAAGTCAAGATCGGTTGTCCAGGTGTTTCCATTTCTAAATTTCGGTTCCGGAATTTTATCGTAGGTTCCTTTACGCCAAACAGAACCGTTTGGTTCGCCAATGGTATTTGAGCCATATAAAAAGTTCGAACGAATTCCCCATTTTCCAGAGATCCTTCCGCCACCAAAAATAAATTTTTTGGTAAACACAGTTTTGCTTTGCTCGTCGATAATTTGAATGAAGGTGTTTACTAAAACAATGTCTTTATTTTCCGGAGCTTCTAAAATGTTTACCGCTTTTTCAATGCAAGTTGGTTCCATGCCATCATCGGCCCCCAAAAACGACATATACTTGCCGGTAGCATAGGTAAAACATTTTTTGAAATTAGCCAGAAGCCCTATGTTGGTATCGTTAGAATAGATCTTGATGCGAGGATCATTATATTTCCTAATAAGTTCCACGGTTTTATCCGTAGAACAATTATCAGAAAAAAGGATCTCAATATTCTTGTGAGTTTGCGCAAGACAGTTTTGAACTGTCTCGTCAATAAATTGTTCGCCGTTGTAAACAGGAATGCAAATGCTTACTAGGGGCTGTTCCATTTGAAATTACTTCACGCGTTTTAAATAACCATCAGGGGCAACACTGATCAATAATTTATTGTCAATTTGCTTGTCGATCACAAAATTTGGATTGCTTTTCAAATATTCAAATACCGCAGTTTTTGGATTGTTACCAACGTCCCAAGGGCGATCGTACATTCCTTTTGGAAGGTCTTCAACAATAGTATCAAATACCACGCAGTATGAACCTACGGTTGTAAAATTAGCGTACATCTGTAATTCGGATAGAACGTGATCGTGTGTGTGATTTGAATCCAAAAGAACCATTACAGTTTTTTTACCTGCAACATGTTTTGCAACTTCTGCAACTATAGCTGGATCGATGGCAGAACCTTGGATCATTTTAATACGTTTTGCCATTGGATGCGCTTCAATTTCCTTACGGTTATGATCGCGGATATCAATGTCAACTCCTAATACTTCACCTTTACCTATCAATTCCATGATGGAAGCATAAAATATCAATGATCCACCATGAGCGATCC
>CAYYUS010000791.1:0-1643 GCA_964474925.1 uncultured Akkermansia sp.
GCAAATGACGGGGGAGGAAAATAAAAAAAACTGCACCGAGTTTCCTTAAGTGCAGCTGTGATTTACTTGATATGAGAATATTTAAATCTTCCCTTTCAGTTTTTCAAACTCTCGTTCTATTGAATCTGGTTTATTAAAAACAAAAGCATCGAAATAACTATACGCTAAACCAATACCCCAACCAAGTGTACACCAAAGTGGCCAAGGCATTAATTCCCACGAAGAATTACTGAACTGTTTATCTCCAATGAACCAAAGGATCCACAAAAAAGTATTAATGATGATGTAAGAAATGAGTTGTCTTCTAAACCCTACTCTTTTTTTCGCCTGCTTCCAAAGTTGGCGTTCTCTTTCGTTTTGCAATGTTGTTTCCATATTATTTTTTTGTATTTATATATTGTTTTAAAATTTTTACGTAGTCCTCAAAGGCGCTAATACCTTTTGGTGTTATTTTACAAATGGTAAGAGGATAATTGTCTTTGAATTTTTTTTCAATATCAATGTAATCCGCTTCTTTCAGTTTTTGTATCTGCACGCTTATGTTACCGGAACTTGCTCCTGTTTCTTCTTTAAGGTAAGTAAACTCAGCCTCCTTAACCGAAACTAGCAACGAGATGATGGCCAACCGTAACTGCGAGTGCAGAATTGGGTCGAGTTCTTTAAACATGTTGTTCTGATTTAAATTTTGATCGTAATAAATGACCTGGAATTACATAGCTGCATACTAATGCAACAGCAATAATTAATAGTTGCTCTGTTTCGCCAAAAAAATTTGATAAAAATGCACAGGCAAATGAAAATAAACTACCAATAATAAGTGGTTTAAAATTGAGTATGCCTCCACAAACAAACGTTGCCGTACCATATAAGATCATTAACATAAAGTAAGTAACCTTAATACCATATTGGGGCATACATACTAAAGTTAAAACCAATCCAATTCCAAAGGCTCCCCATAAATAACTTAAATAAGTACCTACATATGTTTTTACTTTTTCTTTTTTACCTTGTTTGTATCCATAAACCGCCGAAACTATTCCTCCTAAAGGCATCAAAATTGCCCAAGCAAGTTCTCCGTGTTGAATGTTTAATTTTAAAGTGGCGTAATGAATAAGGGCTGCCGCAACCACATTCCATCCCCAAAAGATCAACAAAAACCCATCATCGGCCAATTTGCTTTTTGCATTGTTGATCATCTTGTTGATGATATCCATACTTTCATTTAATTCTAAATTGTTGTTTTCCATTTTTATTTGTTTTGATAATACAAACGTAAAGTAGTTTACATTATAAACCAAATAAATATATAAACTTAAAGTTAATCATGTATTAATCAATATATTAAAAAAATAATGGGTTGGGTTAAAAAAGAGTTTTAAGGGCTTCAGATAGACTTTGAAGCATATCATCCGTAAAATCCAGATGCGTTACCATGCGAATGGTTTGCTTACCAAACGCAGCAACTTTAATGTTTTTCTCACTGGCTTTTGCAATGAACTGTTCGGCCGTTATTCCATCGTTAAGATCAAAAATAACAATATTGGTATCAACTGGTAATACTGCTTTTACGTAATTCAAATTCTTTAAGCTCTCGCCTATTTGCTTGGCACGCTTGTGATCTTCCGTTAATCGTTCGATATTAT
>CAYYUS010000792.1:0-1639 GCA_964474925.1 uncultured Akkermansia sp.
AATTTACGAATTATGCTTTGTTAAAATTACTTAATTATTTAAATGGAAACAATGTAGTAAGAAAGGTTTATTCGCCTCGGCGGAGGTAAATGAGTTAAATTTTATTGCAGGTCATTAAAGAACTTTTGCATCTCGGCCTTACTAACCTTCTTCATATTTGTAGGAACATCAAAGGTATTATCTGGAACTTCAATAGCACTTATTTTTTTGGCAAGGAAACGCATTTCCATTCCCATTTTTTTAACTCGGTAATCTAATAGAACACCCTTAACTGAGGCGTATGGGGTTAACTCATTACATGATTCCATTCCTAGGTCTTTTGTATACCAAGCATCAAATGTAACAGCAGGATTATCAGCCATAGATACCTTCAACTTATGACACTTAAGGCCAAGCATTTTTTTAGTTTCCTTTGTTTCTTCTATTTTTAATTTATACGTGTTGTTTTCTGCAACGATCTCTACTATGTTCTCAATGCAGTACTGCTTGATGTCCATGAATTTCACCGTTTGGATGATGGTCTTGTCTTGAAGATTACCAATAACTGATGTATTGAACATACCCATGGTGCTCATCTCGATAATGAACTTATCTTTTTTGTATTTTAATACAGCAGACCCCGGAGCTAATCCAGAAAGAGGATGTGTTTGGTCTACGGCCTTTGAGTCAAATTCAATAACGCCTTCTTCACTTCCGCCCTTTTTTTCTTCGCCGGCACACGATTGAAGGCTAAAAATAAAAACGCCTGCGCATAATACCGCAAAAAATACGATCGCCTTGAAAATATTTAGCCTGAATTTCAAATTTACAAAGGGGTAATATTATGATTAAATTTCATGATATGCAAGAAAAAACCCCTTGAAAGCGAATGATTTTAAGCAGTGTTGAAAGAAAGGATCAAAGAGGGTTTACCGTTTTGCGAAGGGTTTCTCTGCTTACATAAGTGATCCCTACAGGCAAATTGAACGACTCGTCGGCTACGCCAACGCTCTTTACCTCTTTAGCTTTGAAGTGCATTTCCATGCCCATACGCTTGGCTCTATAGTCCATCAACATCCCCTTTATTTGAGCGTATGGAGTAAGCTTGTTAAAATCTCCAACACCAAGGTCTTTAGTGTAATAGGCATCAAATTTTACTTGCGGACTATCTACTAAACTTACTTTTAGTTTATAGCATTTCATACCTGCAATTTGTTTAGTTTCTTTAGTTTCCTGGATGTTTAGCTTGTAATCTTCATTCTCCTTTTTAATATCACCTTCTTTATCCACGCAACCTTGCTTAAGATCCATAAAGGTTATAGTTTGTGTCATGGTCTTCTTTTCTAAATTACCAAAGATGCTGGTATTGAAACCAAAAGATGACATTTGCATCACGAAATTCTCATTCTTATATTTTAATGTAGCTGAATTTGGAACAAGATTTGCCATTGGATGCTCAACATCTACAGCTTTGGTCTCAAATTCAATAACACCTTCGTTCTCTGAAGAGCGTTCAGCAACTGCATCATCATTTTTACATGAGGGCATCACGGCACAAAAAAATGCAATGGAAGCAACGAGGAGCTGTTTTGTTATGGTTGAACTTTTTTTCAAATTTAATTTTTAAAAAGGACCAAAAAAAATCATTCCAAAATAAAAG
>CAYYUS010000793.1:0-1636 GCA_964474925.1 uncultured Akkermansia sp.
AAACGGGCGTATTACGAACAAGCTACAGATTACTTGAGTTTTAATATTAGTGGAGGTATTGATTATCTAGGAAATGACCCAGAACGACCTAGACCAATCATATTGATGAGATTTCCTAAATAAAATTTTAAAAATGAAAAACAAAATTAGGAGCCCAGTAATGTGGGACATTTCGCACGCGGTTAAGTCGCACAAAAAGGGTGCAGTAGCATAATCTACCTACACCCATATTTTAAAAAAATTAATAGGATTATTATGAAAATTGAATACAAAAACCCGGTGGAGTTAGAAAAATTAATTCCCGCGGACTTAGCAGCTCTTTATGAGCTAGGCAACCTTAAAGATATGGAAGCCGAATTAGTTGCAAATGGATGGTTAGTGCCTGGTACTTTGTCAAAAGACGGAATACCTCTTGATTGCTATAGAAGATTAAAAGTGGCAATTAAACTTGGTTGGAAAGAAGTGCCTGTATATACCTCAGATTTGGAGGCAACTGCTGAAAATCGTGTGGCATTAAACCATGCACGAGAGAAAACCTGGAAAGACAGGCGTACCGACTTAGTAGTTTCATTTGAAACCTTTGGTTTAAAGCAAGGTCAGAGAGATTCATTATTAAAATATAATCGTTATAACGAAATCAGAAACAGAAATGGTTGCCGTTTTAAAGACGACAAAACAATTCGTGATGTTGAATGGATTTTAAAAAACGATGCAGATAGTATGGTAATGGCATGGTGGATGATTGAAAAAGATGCAACTGTTTCATCAGTAAAGAGAATTCTTGAATTTAGAAATGAAGGCAAGTATAACTCAATTATAAACGAGGTATTTGAAAAAAAACTTTCACCAGGTGCTGCTTTAAAACAAATTAAAGTTCTTGAAGCAGGTGAGCTTTTGAGTAAGAAGGCATTTAAGTTGCCAGAGAATAATAGTGAATCCATTGTGATTCATGAAGGTGATCCTGAAGAGATACTCTTGGATTTAGGCGACCAAAGTGTTAGAACAATATTCTATGAGCCTGATAGATTTATTATTGCAAATGGAGACACACTTGAGGTTTATGCAATGAAAATTGCGGGTGATGTTAAACCATTTTTAGGTAAGCGATTTAAAGATCACGGATCAGTTTTTATTACAGTAAGGGAATCTTATAGAACTGGGGTTGCTCTAAAATTACCATCAAAGGTTATTGAAATTTTTGAGAAAGAAACGGGATTGACTTATAAGCAAACCATTTACAATACAAGCAACGAATTAACTACAGATAAGAGAGTAGGTAATCAACTTGCTGATACTGTTAGTCATATTTTATGGTTCGTAGCGTATAATAATACTACTATTAGTTCTAATCTATTTAATGTGAAAAAGCCCCTTGATGTTGAAGATAATGCCGGTCTAATTTATAGACACTGTTCTAATCACATTAATAACCAAATACTATCAGATATGATAGTTAATATTAATGATAAGGACATTGTTGCTAATGCTTCTGCGTTAATTCCTCTTTATCTATCTACTTGGGAGAAGGATTTAGTTGTTGATTTATCTATGAAGGGAGATGTGGCACCTGCAGCTGCTATTATGAATAGGAAATACATAGGTGTTTCTCCTAATAGAAAATTATATGATAAGAGTG
>CAYYUS010000794.1:0-1633 GCA_964474925.1 uncultured Akkermansia sp.
ACATATTTACAATACTTATTTGTACAGAAGTACGAGTAAGATAGTGGGTGGGTAATTAGCATATTTCCGAACGAATTTCTTGTTGGGAACTTAAATTAGATACTGTCTATCTAAGGCATCAAATCTAGTAGTTTTATTTTAAACTACTTGTATGTCCGATGAAAAGAAATTATACATTATTGCTGGATGTAATGGTGCAGGGAAAACGACTGCTTCAAAGAAGTTTTTGTCAGACGATATTATATTCTTGAATGCAGATATAATTGCTTTTGAACTTAGTCCAAATAATGTCGAGGCAGTTGCAATAATAGCTGGTAGAATTATGTTAAATAGAATTGATGAATTGTTCAGCAAAGGAGAGTCATTTGCTATTGAAACTACACTCTCCTCTAAATTGTATATTCAAAGAATACATATTGCTCGATTACTTGGTTATCATATCCATTTACTTTATTTCTGGTTAAATGACGTTGAAATTGCTTTAAAGCGCGTAAAAATAAGAGTAGCTCAAGGTGGACACAATATTGAAAATCAAATTATTAGAAGAAGATATACAAGAGGACTCAATAATCTTATAAATATTTATCTACCTTTAGCTGACGAAGTCATGATTTTCGATAACTCTGAAAAGCAATTGGAACTAATTGCGGAAAGATATACAGGTAATCTATTATTCATTTCAAATCAATACAAATGGAACCTATTAAAAAGCAGCTTGTAAATGAAAAAATGATCAGAAGTGATGAAGCCAATCGTATTTTAAAAAGTCTTGAAAATTTCAATAATGATGTAATAGCCTTTCATAAACAAACAAACACACCATTGGTTGTTTCAATAGATGGTAAGATTGTTCATATCAAGCCTGAGGATTTGTAAATTTTATAATTGTATATTTGAGGATGCATTCGTATAAATTAGATAGAACAGCTTTTAAAGCTCAGACTGTTGAAGAGGCTTCTAATCACGCTGATTATTATAAATCTCTTTCATGGCTTGAACGTTTGAAAATTGCTGCATACTTAAATAGTGTTGCATTTAATTACGATATAAATCATCCGCCAAAAATGGATAAGACGCTATTTAAGGCAAGATCAAGAAATAATGGGTAATATATTTAATGAAGATTTTAGGGATTTTATAAAAGCTTTAAACCAAAATGAAGTTAAATACATCTTGGTTGGAGGTTACTCGGTTATTCTACATGGATATCCCAGAACAACAGGTGATATGGATGTATGGGTAGAAAGAACTCCTGAAAATTATACATGTTTGTCAAAAGCTTTTTCTGCATTCGGAATGCCAATGTTTGATATGGATAAGTCAAATTTTTTATCTCATCCTAATTGGGATGTTTTCACATTCGGTAAACCTCCTTCAGCAATAGATATAATGGTTAAGATAAAAGGATTAGACTTTTCAATTGCATATAAGAATTCGATTTTTTTCGAAGAGAATGGCTTGCCTGTTAGAACAATTCACAAAGATGATCTAATCAAGGCAAAGCTCGCTGCAAATAGACCAAAGGATCAAAATGATCTAGAGAATTTATAGTAATTTTTCTTTACCCAAAGCCTATTGCAGGACTGCCGTTTTTTGCTTCGCTTAAAACGTCTTCCCTATACTTCTACGAGGG
>CAYYUS010000795.1:0-1631 GCA_964474925.1 uncultured Akkermansia sp.
TTGTAATATGTGCATAACTGTTAATCATAATGTAGAGAAGCCATATATCGAAGCGTTATTGAAAGAATGGAAATTATATCTCGATCAATTTGAAACAAAGCCAAAGATAAAAGAGATCCATTTAGGTGGAGGAACACCAACTTTTTTTTCGGCACTAAATCTAAAACATCTCATTTCCTCAATACTTGATACGAGTGATCTGCACGAGCAGCATGACCTGAGTTTTGAAGGACATCCTTCAAATACTACCAATGCACACTTGCAAACGTTGTATGATCTGGGATTTAGACGTGTAAGTTTTGGTGTGCAAGATTTTGACGAGAAAGTGCAACACACGATCAACCGTTACCAAACATTTGAAGAAGTAAGTAAAGTAGTGAATGCGGCAAGAGTAATTGGCTATACTTCTGTAAATATTGATCTTGTGTACGGTTTGCCTTATCAAACAGTGGGATCGGTAAAAGAAACGGTAAAAAAGATCATTGAACTGAAGCCGGAACGTATTGCGTTTTATAGTTACGCGCATGTGCCTTGGTTAAAGCCGGGACAAAGAAAATACACGGAAAAAGAACTACCAATTGATTCGGAAAAAAGGGAATTGTATAATACAGGTAAAAATTTATTTACTGAGGCATCGTATGTGGATATTGGTATGGATCATTTTTCATTACCTGGTGATGATCTTTTGAATGCATATAATAATGGCATGCTTCATCGTAATTTTATGGGATACACAACTAATAGCACTAAATTACTTATTGGATTAGGTTGTTCATCCATTAGTGATACGTGGAATGCATTTTCGCAGAATATTAAAACTGTTGAAGAATACAGACAAATGGTAGATTCGGGAAAATTTCCATTGCATAAAGGTCATATACTAACTAGGGAAGATCTACTTATAAGGAAACATATTTTGAACTTGATGTGTAAGCATGTAAGCGACTTTAGTGAAAGCGTTACTGATCAAAAAATATTGAACGAGAATTTGCCACGCTTGAATGAATTTGTGAATGATGGTTTGATAAGGATAGTAAACGAAAAAGTAACTTTAACTGATACCGGCAAACTCTTTATCCGAAATATTTGTTTGGCCTTTGATAATCGTTACTGGAGCAAAGCCAAAAAAGAGAATGTGTTTAGTACTACGGCTTAAGTGAATTAACTTAATTCTTCCATCTCTTTTTTCAAGTCGTATTGCAGGTCTTCATGCATTTTAGAGATAAGCGTATTCAGTTTTTTTAATTGGGTATTGTATAGATTTACTAGGACCTTATTCTTTTGGTAAGGAATACCCGAGTTCTTCATTTTCTGTAAAAAATAAATGATCAATTCAGCTTCTTTTTCTTTAGAGCCAGTGTATTTGGCATAACGCCCAATTATTCTTAAGATCTTTCGTAAACTTTTCTTTACTAGGTATAAATTGGTTTGCGTTATCTCTGTAAAAAAGTCATCTACTTCTTTTTTTGCTACTGCAATAAACGTTTCCGGATCATGTGCCTCAAATAGAAGATAATCCATATACGCTTTATTATCTCTTTTGTATTTGCCAAGCGCAAGGCATAGTTCTGCCAGTTCTTCTTTAGAAAGTTCTTTTAATTCCTTTTTAATATCGCTTATCGAGCGTACTT
>CAYYUS010000796.1:0-1620 GCA_964474925.1 uncultured Akkermansia sp.
CTATCAAAAGTACGGATGTTACGCCATTACCAAGTGATGTGTCATGTTCAGATAAAAGAGACGGTTTTATAAAAATGGAAATAATTGATCCTCCTAAAGGGGCTACTTTTGAATATTTTTGGACACCGGACACTCTTTGTCCAACTCATGATTGTGATAGAATAGACAGTTTGTCAAAGGGAAATTTTACAATAATGACCATATGGACATACACTGTTGGGCTAACTCAAAAAAAGGATACTGCAATACACTTTGTTAAGATAGACGACAAGAACGGGATATGTAATATTAAAGTTTATACCGGTATAACTTTAAGCGGAGGTAATTCTAAATTTACGATCGATAATATAGAATTATACCCTGATGCGGTGGTGTCGATCTACAATAGATGGGGCGTAAAGCTATTTGGGACAAATAAATATAATAATGTAGATAACTACTGGCCAAAAAAGGATGAAAAAGTGATACCGGGTACGTATTTTTACGTCATTGATGCCGGCAAAGGTGGAGTCATAAAAAGTTGGATAGAAGTATTTGAATAGTATAATGAAAAATAACGTTTTACTTTTCTTGTTCATTGCTTTAACCTCGATATTTCGGGGACAAAGCGTTGTTATAGAAAATGCCGGTAACTTATGTATCGGTAATCATGAGCGTATTCGATCATCTTCCTATCCTTCGTTTAAAACACAAGGTATTAATTTTGATACAGTTCATATATTCCCTAATACAGCGGGGTTTTTGAGTAATTCGCACATGAAGCTGTTCTTGTCAAGCAATAATGGCACCAACGCTTCTCCTTCGTTCACCAATATGATGTATATTTATTATCATCCTTCAACCTCTATTGGAAATGCTGTTTCGGGACGTTTTAGTTCTGATAATTTAACCGATTATGCGCTTATCAATTCTGTAGGAAGTATCATTACACTTAAGAATACCGGATTTCCGTTGCCGTTCGACAAAGATTCCTTGCCCGAAGCGTTTTTGGGAGGACATTTGAATAGCAAACTTTTGAAATGTAATTTAGACGGAATGGGTCCTCAGGATCTTGTGGCGGTTGGTGTAAAGTATATAGCCACGCAATCTTTTGTAGCGCGACCATACATTAACTCCACTTCCGCAGGAACAACTTCACCAATTAATTTTTCTGGTCAGCCCTTAAAAATGATCACCAATATGCTTTCGTTCAGTAATTATAACTACGATGTAGAAGCAGGGGATCTTGATGGTGATTCAAAAGACGAATTAGTATTTGCTTCCGAGGTTTTAGATTCTATTTATGTTCTCTATAGTCAGAACGGTATACTTGATAAGCAATTTCAGTTTAGCCCCGGACCAGGATTTACACATAAGAAGATAGTTTTATCAGATCTTGACGGCGATGGAAAAAAGGAAATTGCAATTTCGGGTAAAATAATTGCGAATGGATTGCATTATGTAGCGGTTTATTCGCCATTTTACGTATTAGGAAGTTTGGCAGGTTTTAACCCACTTAATCCTGTGTATACCACTTACGAGATTGCTGATTTTAATTTTGCTGACATGAACGCTGACGGGTTCAAGGATATGATCGTAAGTCAGGTTACGCCATCAGCTGCAACATTCGGAAATATTAAT
>CAYYUS010000797.1:0-1617 GCA_964474925.1 uncultured Akkermansia sp.
TCCCTTCTTACGACCAGACCTTAGTCTCTTCTTTTGTTGCAAATAGTGAATTGTTGATCTTATAGTGCGAAGCGTTGGCTTTTTATTCCTTAATTTGCTAGTGTCAATCCTATCAAAAATTTGCTGGGCATCTAATTCACCAGGTTCATTCTGAAAAATAGCTAAAATCTCATCTTTCAGTTTCATGTACTCTTTTTTGCCCAATTTTATTTGCGTAATTATTAATTTCTCGTTCAGAGCTTGAAGGGCTGCTATATGCGCATCTTTGTGCTCTAGTTCTGACTCCAATATGCGGTTTCGTGACACAGCATCCTTTTTGTTTAAAAAATTTACAAAATACTTAAAAATCACTACTTTTCTCCCTTTTTGTTTATAAAACGTTTCATCCTATCTACAGGCAAACGTAGCTCTGGATTGAAGTCAATATTTTTACCCCCATTATCGTTTTCAGACAAATGTTTTATCCGCAATTTGCTTAAATATGCAGAGGATTCACTCGCTGAGAACCCTTTTTCCATAAGGTCTTTTATCGTTAGTTCGGGTGTTTCATTCGAGAAATCAACAAAATTCTCTTCAGATTTTTTGCCCAATTTCAACAACTTTAATTAAAAAAACGTTGAATTTATCATACGCTATAATAAGTTTTGATACAAATTAAATATAGTGTTAATGAGACGTATGTTCGAATATTAATCTCACATTTCCTAAATTTATAATTTTGCTGTTAGTATATTTTCCATTATTTTGAATAATATAATTGAAGGCGGGCAAGTCCCCTATTGGCATATGTCCTAATGTTGTAAGACCTTGGGTACTTTTATAGCCAATAATTTCCTTGTGGGTCAGGTCTAATTTTAGATATTCGTCATTCTTAAATGTGCTTTCAATGTCCGCTCTGTTTTCCAAAAGCGCCTTTGTTACAGCCGTTCTGTCGGTGTTTTCTCCAATAAATGGAAATGGCATCACAATTAACGTGTCGTCACCAATGGTATTCATTTTCAATTCTCCTATGTGTTAAAAACCATTATTTCTCTGGCTCTTCGGTGAACAAGACCATCAACGGGAATAAGTTTCTTAACCATTTTTCCCGTCTCCTCACATTTGACCATTTTCGAAATATTGATCCATTTCGCCCATGGCCTAGTTGCTTCCTCAAAATTTTTGGCCTTAAGTAATTTAAAAACGGTAGAGTTCAAAAATGCTGTCTCACCAATGTTGTAAATAAACATAACCAGCGCATCGAACTGATTCTGGGTAACAAGAGTTGTTACATGAACATTCAAAAACTTCACTATGGGATCAACATCTTGTCGCAGCAAAGCGTCTGCTTCTTGAGGTGAGATATGACTAAACAACTCACCTCTTTTAATCATATGTCCATGGCCAATCGTTGCATTGCCCTCACTGTCCTTATAGGGTTTCTCTTCAAACCCCTCCATGTCCTTAAGGGTTGCTACACCCTTATCTGAAAATTTCATGCCTACTGCCCTTCTTTTAACTTCTCTGAAACTTGTTCCTGTTTTTTCAAATAGTTTTGGTGATCCTCCATAATTGAAAAGAAGCACCAAAACCAAAAAACCCCAAAAAACAGAATGGCTGCGCATCCGCAAACGATCC
>CAYYUS010000798.1:0-1615 GCA_964474925.1 uncultured Akkermansia sp.
ATATCACATTCTTTTGTTAATGTTTTTGAAGCAGGGATCATAAAACTTCCTCCGCGATAATTTAACAGCCAATGGATCTCTAATTCATTTTGCAGTGCCCAAAACGCAATGCCGTATGCTTTAAGGTGATCTTTTTGACTTTCATCCATGGGGATCAACAGAGAACTTGCAAAAGAACCCGAGGAGATAGCGATCAATAAAATGACTATAAAGCGTTTCATTATTATAAATGTACAAAGTTTTTTGTTTGTATTTATAACGTATTGAACTAAAAAAGGTTAAACGGCATTTATTGAAGTGGTTTTGGATGATTTCGTAAATAATTGTTGCTCAGCTTACAAAAGAAAATGTAAATTTGATTAAAACCCTTATTTATGAAACATATTGTACTCGCTTTAATAATGATGATAGGTTTATCATCGTTTGCACAACCCGGCCAACGTATTGCGGCTAAAAAATGTATCCGTCGCACCACCGTTGTGATAATGCATGCGCAGAAAAAACTGAAAGAAAATAAAGTATATACCGGTAATATGGTTAAATCGGTAAGGCATCAACGTTATGCTCGTTTTTTATTCCGCCAGGGTAAATTTTTAAGGGCAATTCACCAATCGCGCAGAGCTCGTCAATTAGCGTTTTTAGTGATCCAAGCCAATAAAGGAACTGTAGAAAAAGGATGGGAGTTAAGCAAGGATGAAAATCCTGCAGGTGCTCCAACAGATGCAGATCTAGAAAAAGAATTGCCTGCAGATACCGAAAACAAAACGGATGAAAAACTAGCAGGTGAAGATCTGAAAGATATTGATGTGGAAGAAAAAGAGTAATTTAACCCTTAATTATAAAACATGGAAACAACCAACACAACAACGCCTACACCGGCACAAGAAGATAAAACAGTAGCGATCGTTGCCTATATTACTTTGATAGGTTTCATAATTGCCATTGTAATGCACGGAAGTAATAAAACGAAGCTCGGCGCTTTTCATTTACGCCAAGCTTTAGGTTTAATTGCTTGCTCGGTTTGCTTATGGATCCTTTTAATGATCTTGATCTTTATTCCTTGGGTTGGATTTATTTTTGCGATCTTGAGCCCTTTTGTTTGGTTAGGATTTCTTGCCCTTCTAATTATAGGCATTGTAAATGCATCTAACGGACAAGAAAAGCCATTACCTCTTATTGGTAACATGGCAGCCAAGATGTTTGAAAAAGCTTTTGCTTAACCCTTAAATTAAGCTTAACAAAAAAGGTGTTTCGGTTTTCCGAGGCACCTTTTTGATTTTAGCAGCAGGCGCCACAAATTATTTGCCACGGAGACCTGGAGGCACGGAGAAAATTTATAATTATTTTGGTGGCTGGACATTTTGTCCGGAAAGAAAGAAACACAATAGTGATTAAACAAAACTCCGCGCCTTGGCGCCTCCGTGGCTAAAATAAAAAAGGCGGAACACTGTCCGCCTCTTTAATTAAAATTATTTTCTTTGAATTAGTTCTTCAAAAAACTCATTATCTTCTCAACACTAACTTTAGCATCGCCATAAAGCATTTCTGAATTTGGTTTGTAGAATAAAGGATTGTCTTCACCAGAATAACCGGCCGACATTGAACGCTTCATGAT
>CAYYUS010000799.1:0-1605 GCA_964474925.1 uncultured Akkermansia sp.
GCTGCGGGTCGTCCTTTTCCTGGAAGAGCACGGGCACGAACCAATCTTCCAGCCGTAACGCGCCTGCTCCGAAGATGCGCCCGCGGAAGGTGTCGTCTTTAAGCTGGCGCTGGCATTCGAGCATGGCATGGCGTCTCCTACACGTTTGCCCGCTGCCAACGCCTTGTAAAACGATTCGACAAAACGGCGCGCGGTTTCGACCAGCACGCTGTGGCTCATGGCTACGACCGATGCCACGCCGACTTTCAGCAGTTCGGAGGCGACGGATTCGGACGCCTTTTCAGCCTGCGCGGTCTGGCAGGCTTCGAGGAAAACGAGCGGGATGCGGTGATCGCGCAGCAGCGCGCCCAAACCTGTGCCGTGCTCCGCGCTGTCTTGCGTGTAGACGGTGACGTGGCGGCGGTTTTCCAGTTTGTTGATGTCTTCGGGCGATTCAAAACACAGGCCGCCGAGTCCAACTGTGCGGTCATAAACTCCGTGACCATCGAAATGGACTACGTGATAAGGCTTTTTCTCTTGGCGGGCGCGGTCGAGTTCCGCGCGCAGGGCGGGCAGCGTGGGCGGGCTGAGGACGTGCAGCTTGACCAGGCCGGGCAAGGATTCCATCGCCTCGACCAGCGGCAGCGCGCTTGCGCGATGGTCAATGTATCCGCACGAATCGTCTTCCGGCCTAGCGGTGACAAGCAAAATGCGGATTGGCGTGGCGACGATGGGCACGTCAAACCCTTCAGTGCCGGGGAGCCTGCGGCGAACGCGAGCAGGTTTTGCCCCCTGGAACAGGTAGCTCTTCCCGTCGTGCAGCAGTTCCCACGGCAAACCGAGCAGCAGCGTGGCGGCTTCCTGGGCGGCTTTGACCTCGGCTTCGGGCGCGCCAGCTTCGAGCGCGGCATCCACGTGGACGGAAAAGCGCCGCCCGGCGTGGTCGCTAATTCTGGCCTAGGCCTGCATGACGTTTTCCCTGTGAACTAAGGGCATCGCCGCCTCGTGCAGGAGCTTTCCCCACTCCACAAGGTTCTCTTCCACCTTCCGCGCGCGGTCTCCGAAGTAGTGGCTGGGCCAAACGGCGTATTTCTCCAGATACCAGCGCAGTTCCCCGGCCTCGATGGGCCCGATGGGCGCGATCAGCCGCCAGTTTTGCGCGCTGTGGACGTGCGGCTGGCCCGGCGTCGCTGGTTCATAGACCAGCCGGGCGCGGGCAGAGGCTCGACGGACGCCGTCTTGTTCGTGGAATTTCAGATCGGTGAGTTCAAGGACGAGTTCTTCCAGCGGCTCGGCCTTGGGCTGCGGGGTAGGCGCAACATCAGCGGGATCGCGTTTGCCCAGCGCGACAAGGATCGCATTCATCGCCGCCTCGATGCCGCCCGCTTCGCTGCTGACCGGGATGTAAGCGGGTTCTGCATCGAAAAATTGCTCCAGCACGCCAAGCTTGGTGCCGTTCAGCGAGAGCGGAATGACCGGGAACTTATCCTTGCCGCGCTGTTTCTGTATCGCCAAAGCGTGGGTCAATTCCATCCCGACCCATCTGGACTGCAAGGCATCCGGGCTGACCACGACCACGTAGGCCGTCGCTTCGTCAATGGCTTGCTGAACTACCGGCCAGAGCAG
>CAYYUS010000800.1:0-1604 GCA_964474925.1 uncultured Akkermansia sp.
CAAAATTCGATCACGATCTCTTTTGAACCACTTGTAGTAGCGCCGTCGGTAGCGATGTTGCTCAACCAGTTGGTTTTTTTTGCACCTTTTACATCTTCAATTATTTCCGGCTCATATGCAAATCGGTATCTCATTCCTGGAGTGTGAACGAGTTTGAAAAAACATTCGTCATTTGTTTTAAGGAAAGTGGCGTTGATGAGTTTTATTTCAATGATCTTTTTTCTATCATCACTCATTTTTACTAAAAATGTATCAGCAACATTTTTTGTGATGGTACTATCTTTGAATATTCCGGTACGATAGAAAAATAATTCGCCTTGCTTTTTGATGGCGATCGTTTCTTTTTTTTGAGAGTAGGAGAGGAGTGAAGTAAAAAGAAAAAAAGCAATATTAATCCTTTTCAATATCAATTTCTTTTTTGATCTCTTGAATTTGTTCGTTCACTTGCTGAGTAATACCACCTGTACTTTGGTGAATATCGCGTTGAATATCACTGGTAGCATTCTTAAATTCACGGATACCTTTTCCTAAAGCTTTTGCAATGCTAGGAATTCCTTTTCCACCAAACATCAATAAAATAACAAAGAGGATGAGAATAATTTCTCCACCACCTAAATTGAGGAATAATATGAAATTTGAAACTATCATTTATGTCGCATAAATTTAAAAACACCATATACACCGGCACAAAAAACCACCGCTATAAAAGCCATAATAACATAGTCGGTTAGATCGGGTGCTGCCATGGTACAAATTTACTATTTATTTACACTTACAGGCTTATGATCGGCCATATTTAGTTCTTTTTCACAGAAGGAATACTCGTCTTTTATGGCGTTAGAACACACCACAATGGTTTTATTGGTCCCGTATTCCGCTATCATCTTTTGATACCATTTAGCGCCATTAGCATCCAAATTGGATAAAGGCTCATCTAAAAAGAGCAGGGGAGCATCGGCCAAAATAGCTAATCCCAATTTGGCACGCTGCTTCATACCGCTGGAGTAATGTTTTAAGGGCTTATTGGCTGCCGTTTTTAATTCCATAATATCAATGATCTCATTGGCATTGGATCTATTAATAAATGGTTTATATAAGGCGGTGTGCTCAACCAGTTCCTTTAAGGTGAACTCTTCGGTAAGTTGTAAATAGGGCGAAGCAAACGAAATTAATTCGTGAGCATCTTCTTGTTTTACTTCAGTAGCGTTAGATGTAAAATTTACTTTTCCCGAATCAGGAATTAAATAACCGGAGATCACTTGCAATAAAGTTGATTTGCCCGAACCGTTTGTACCCAATAAAGCTAAACGCGTGCCAGGCGCAATTTGTAAATTCAGATCCCTAAAGATCCATTCTTTATTATACTTTTTTGAAACTGAATTAAGATGTATGGAAATTGTATTCTCCAAAATTAAATTCCTTTAACTATCCCGTCCTTTTGTTCGCGAATGAACTTTACAATTTGATCGCGCTCGGCTGTGTGTGGTATTTCCGCTTCAACAATTTCTAGCGCGTTGCTAATGTTATGTCCGCGTACAAATATGATCCTGTAAATATCTTCAATGTTCTTTAAACTTTGAGGAACTTGATTATATTTAGTTATT
>CAYYUS010000801.1:0-1603 GCA_964474925.1 uncultured Akkermansia sp.
TGTATTTTTTTGAGCCAGGAACAACTATGTCCGCTTTTAAAATTGAAATGGAATTATCTTTGGAAAGCAAGTAATTTAAAAATTCTTTTACCTGTGTCTTTGTAGATTTATCATTGACAGGAATAGTACACTCAATATTCCCTGCTGTTCCGCTCGCGGAAAAATTTGAAGAACCAACAAAAATATTATCAGTTTTCCCTGTGTCGAAATGATATACTTTGCCATGATACTTTCTTGTGTATGTAACATATACACCAGACTTTTTATTGATTTTATTTAGATCAACGCATAGTGATGAAAGGATATCAAGTTTTTGTTGGCTAAGTCCTTCGTAAAAGGCCATCCCAAGTAGCAACTTTGCGCTGCCTCCACCTTTTGCGATTTTAATAAAATCACTTTTAAATTCTTGAATGATGTCTGCGGATGCATAACCCGAAGCAACAACAATATTTTTAGACGATTTAAATTCTTGTTTTAGTAATTCTTTAAAATTACCCCCAAACGGTTCTGTATTAGTGTACATTGTTGACTACTTGATTTAAGAATTTTTTTATTTGCTTAGCGAAAACTTGAATTCCAATTGGTGCGACAGAATTTCCAATTTGCCTACGCACATCTGTTATAGAACCAATAAAAACAAAGTCATCTGGATAGCCAAATAATCTTGCTCGTTCGCGATTTGTCAATGGTCTCGGCTCGGAAAAGTGATAGCCCCAAGTTCCTCCACCGCCCGCTGCAATTATTGTAGTAGATGGTTTATCGGGATGAAGTCTTCTATATACGTGTGAAATCATTCCTTTCACATAATGTGGAGAAGATTTTGGAATATTCGTAAAATTGCCACCGGGTGGTATTAATTTCAGTTTTGCAATTGTTGATGGTTGTACGTTTTGGTGTTCGTTATTCGCTTTTACTTTCTCAACACCTTTAAGCGCTTCTTTAGCTGAAACGTAGTTGCTTGGGTTGTGAGTTGCCTTTGGAATAACAAATTTTTCTTCAAGATCCTTTCTCGTTCCAATTATCAGAACCCTCTCTCTTAATTGTGGAGTACCATAGTCAGCAAAGTTTATCAGATTAACTGAAATATCATAACCGTACTTTCCTGTCGTAGCAAAATCACTTACTATTTGCTTTATCGCTTTCCCTTTATTTGCTGATAAAATTCCCTTTACATTTTCGGCAATAAATATTTTAGGATTTTTGAGATGAACTAAATCAACAAAATTTCTATAAAGATTTCCTCTTTCAGTTGTGATACCTCCGCGTTTCCATATCATTGAAAAGTCTTGGCAAGGAAATCCGCCTAATAAAACATCACAATTAGGAATTTTTTTGTAATCAATTTTCGTAATATCTCCAGCAACAATGTGGTCGCCTAAATTTTTCCTATATGTCTCACATGCGATTGGGTCAATATCATTCGCCCATAAAATTTTATAGCCTTCCTTAAAAAATCCTAAATCCATTCCACCGCAACCTGAGAATAATGATACAACTGTATAAGGATTTTTTAATGCACCATTCTTGGGTGTGAAGCTAAAATTTTTTCTTTGTCTGAATAGTTCGACTTGGTAATCTTCTACAACCGAAAATGTGTCGGCTT
>CAYYUS010000802.1:0-1601 GCA_964474925.1 uncultured Akkermansia sp.
GCGGTCAAACAAAGCGGGATCGACCTGGTGAACGGCGACGCCTGGCGTCGCGGCGTGCTGGTCGGCAGCGGCATTGGCGGTCTGAACGAGATCGAAGAACAGCATAGCAACCTGTTCGATCGCGGGCCGAACCGCGTCTCACCGTTCATGATCCCTAAGCTGATGGTGAATGCCGCCAGCGGGAATATCTCCGTGCGTTTTGGCCTGCGCGGCCCGAACAGTGCCGTGGCAACCGCTTGTGCATCGGCTTCCAATGCCATTGGCGACGCCTTCAAGCTGATCCAGCACGATATGGCCGACGTGATGATCACCGGCGGCAGCGAGGCCGCGATCACGCCGATGGGGCTGTCCGGATTTGCCCGCATGAGTGCCTTGTCAACGCGCAACGACGATCCGCAAACCGCCAGCCGCCCCTTCGATCGGGATCGTGACGGATTCGTGCTGTCGGAAGGTGCCGGGATCGTCGTTCTGGAAGAATACGAATATGCCCGGAAACGCGGGGCTAATATCCTGGGTGAGGTTCTGGGCTACGGAATGTCGGCCGACGGCAGCCATATTACCGCACCCGATCCCGAAGGTGCGGGCGCAGCCTATGCGATGGCCGGAGCCCTCCGCGACGCCAAATTGAACTGTAATCAGATCGAATACATCAACGCGCACGGTACCAGCACACCACTGGGGGACAAAGCCGAAACCGCAGCCATCAAGAAAGTCTTTTGCGAGAATTCCAAGACCGTGATGGTGTCCAGCACGAAGAGTCAGCTGGGGCACCTGCTGGGGGCATCGGGCGGCGTCGAATTCGTCATTTCCATCCTGGCCCTCCAAAATCAAGTTGTTCCGCCCACTATCAATCTCGACAATCCGGACGACGATTGCGATCTGGATTATGTTCCCCATCAAGCCCGCGGGGTACGGCTCGAACGAGTTCTCTCAAACAGCTTCGGCTTCGGCGGCCACAATGCCTGCTTGATCGTCGGAAAAGTTTGATGTTTTTCAGCGATTGACGGAATTGCGGACCCGCAGAAATTCTGCCGATTCTGTGAGTCGACAAAAACACACGCTGAATGCCACATCCTGCCTGCTCCTCCCTCAATCCTGAACCAATACCCCACCTGTTCGACTTGCAACAAAAGCGAACAATTATCCACAAACTATTTCACATAAACAACTTACAGAGATCAACCCCCGCGTCACCGCTCTTGGTGAATCGCTGGAGCGGGAGCCCTCGTCAAGAATCTCTCCTGCCCGAGCCGAAGAATAAGAAGAATCGGCATTCCCCGCGCTTTCGATACAAATCGGCTCCACCTGTTGCCTAGCCGGCAGGCGTCTGATGCGTAAAATGATAAGTCTTCTCCTTGCTGAAAGAGAGATACACCATGCAACCGTCTCATTCAGTTGGCACCGTTGCTGTTGTTTTGGCGTTATGCCTGGGCTCTGGGGCCGGATGTGCCAATAAGACACGGACCAATGCGTTGGTGGGCACGGGTGTCGGCACCGGGATCGGGGCCGTGATCGGTCACCAGATGGGCAAGGGCAAAGAAGGAGCCATGATTGGTGCCGCCGTGGGTGCGGTTTCGGGAGCTTTGATTGGCAAGAAGGAA
>CAYYUS010000803.1:0-1596 GCA_964474925.1 uncultured Akkermansia sp.
TCAAAATTTGATCATACAGTACAATGGTCAAACAAAGGCCCAATTGGTAAGCCAAGAGGCTATTTTAGCCTAAAAGTTTAGTTTAACATTATTGTGGTATTAAATTGATCCATTTTACAAAGGTTTACGTATGTAATCTAGGTTGTAAATAAGATTTATTACTATATTTAAGCAGCTAATGGAAGACATAAGTATATCACCCGAGGCGGTTAAAAAGGAGTTCACCAGATCTACCGAACGTTTTCACGTTATTACGTGCTGGGTTGGTCTTATATTGAATTTAGTTTGGTTCGTAAGCGATATTTTTGTTCTGCCTGATCATTGGAAACAATTTTTTGAGTTCAGAATAGCCGTATCATCTATCGCCGTTCTATTAGTGGTTACTAAAAAATGGACCAAGCTCGACATTTACGCTTGCATGTTTGTTTTGGTTTTGGGTATTTCTATTCAAAACGCCTATATGTGGAGCGTGATGGATCTGGCGCATTTACAAAAACACGCCTTGGCTTATATGGTATTGTTTATTGGTGTTGGAATGCTCGTACTATGGGAATACTATTACTCGGTCATCATTTTGGTGGCAACCATCATAAGTAATATCATTTATTTTAAAGCATATAGCATATTAACGGTTGAAGAATTCTTAATTGGTGGTGGTTTACTTGTATTAACGGTTGCTATTTTTTGCGTGTTTCTTATTCGTACACGATATCGTTTAACAATGAACGAGATCAAAAGCAGATTGGAGTTGGCAAAATCAAAAGAGATCATTGAAAAGGAGAATGTGGTGATAAGCAAACAAAAAGAAGAATTATTTGATAAGAATAAAGAGATCACCGATAGTATCAACTATGCCAAACGAATTCAAACCTCGCTCATTCCAAAGGAAAATGAATTTACTAAGTCATTTAAAGAGAGTTTTGTTCTTTTCAAACCAAAGGATATAGTAAGCGGCGATTTTTATTGGATCTACGAAAAGAATAATAAAGTTTACTACGCCACAGCCGATTGTACAGGACATGGTGTTCCGGGTGGTTTTATGACCATGTTAGGCCTTTCGTTCTTAGAAGAAATTGTTTCGTTGAACGTAGCACAAAACCCTGCTGATATCTTAAATATCATTCGCGATAAGATCATAAGTACATTAAAGCAAACCGGAAGCGCTGAGGAGAACAAAGACGGAATGGATGTTGTGTTATGTTGTGTTGACAAAGAGAAAATGAAACTTACCTATGCTGCTGCCAATAATTCCTTCTATATACTTAGGAAAGATGAGAAGACGGAATACACATTAATAGAGAATAAAGGCGATAAACAACCTTGCGGATTTTTTCCCGACCCACAGCCCTTTACTCTGCGCGAGGTAGAATTAAAAGAGGATGATATCATTTATACTTTAACTGATGGTTACCCTGATCAGTTTGGCGGTAAAACAAAGGAAATTCGTAAAGCGGGTGGAAAAAAATTCCGTTACAAAGCTTTAGAAATGTTATTGATCCAAAATTGTGAATTGCCTTTTGCCAAACAAAGAGATCTCCTTAATCAAGCTGTTGAAGAATGGCGTGGCGAATTAGATCAGGTGGATGATATATTGAT
>CAYYUS010000804.1:0-1592 GCA_964474925.1 uncultured Akkermansia sp.
TAGTAAATGGCGTCATTCTTTTGTTGAGTCCAAAATAAAATAAAATAAGGTCAACGCCACAACACATTTTAAATACGTTCATCATCATTTCCTTATTTATCAAATACCGTACATCATCTTCCGGTATCTCTACATCACGCTGAAAGATCAACCAATAGATAGAAAAGGCCAATATTGGAAATATAAGTCCTAACAAAAGTCCTATCCATGTTCTATTCCATTTACTAAATTCCATTTAAAATGTTTTTTTAATGTCGTTCAAATATGCATGCGCTGTTAGATCGGCTTGTGTTGGAACAACTGAAATATATCCATTGGCCAAAGCCCACTCATCGGTATCATTAGCTTCGGGTTCAAAATTTATGAACTCTCCTGTTAACCAATAGTAACTTCTTCCATAAGGATCTTTGCGTTCGTCAAAGCGCTCTACCCAATTAGCTTTTGCTTGGCGCACAAATTTTATTCCTTTAATATCGGCCTCGCGCAACTTAGGAATGTTCACATTATAACAAACACCTTTTGGCATTTTTTTTGTGAGTGCATGTTCAATAATTTGTTTGATGAATTTTGTTCCCGCATTAAAATCTGCTTCCATGGCATAATCGCACAAACTAAATCCAATACTTGGCGCTCCTTCCAATGCGCCTTCAATAGCAGCGCTCATGGTTCCGCTATAAATAACATTTATAGAACTATTACTTCCGTGATTGATGCCGCTTAAAACTAGATCAGGTCGTTTCTTTAAAATATTATTGACGGCCATTTTTACGCAATCAACCGGAGTTCCACTGCATGCTAATTCGGTTTGAACGCCATGAAAATTTGTTTTCTCTAACCGTAGAGTTGAATTAATGGTAATGGCATGCCCCATTCCGCTTTGCGGTTTATCGGGCGCAACTACAATTACATCACCAAACGCTTTGGCAATGGAAACAAGGTGTTTTATTCCCGGAGAAAAAACACCATCGTCGTTAGTAACAAGTATAACAGACTTTGTACTCATACAATATCCTCTAAATGTACCTCAATAATAAACGCAACTTCAAGGCTTTAGCACATACTTTTTAGCCTCACTTTGTTAATTTTTAAGCATATTTAAGAGTGGTTTGGCGGCCTTTTATGGCATTATAGTGTAATTTTGTCAGGAAATTGTACTTGGTACTCCTTTTGATACTTAGTACTTAAAAAATATAACTATGGGAATGTATGATATGGGGCTAATGGTGATCACGGGCATTTTTATGCTTATTGGGTTATTAGTAAGCTCTCGTTTAAAATCAAAATTTGCGAAATACTCGCAAGAACGTTTAGTTAGCGGTATCAGCGGAAAAGAAGTTGTTGAGAAAATGCTAAAGGATAGTGGGATCTATGATGTGAAAGTACAAAGTGTGCAGGGGCAATTAACTGATCATTACAATCCTCTTGATAAAACTGTGAATCTAAGTCACGATGTTTATAATGGACGTCACGTTGCTGCTGCTGCGGTAGCTGCTCACGAATGCGGACACGCTGTACAACATGCTTCGGCATACACCTGGTTAACTCTGCGAAGCAAAATGGTTCCTGCAACGCAAATTGCATCTTCGGCAATG
>CAYYUS010000805.1:0-1588 GCA_964474925.1 uncultured Akkermansia sp.
TTGCTAGCAAATCGATAATTGATGAACTAGGTAAAGTTGATCCTCGCATAAGCTCGTTGGACATTAGCTCATTTGAAATAAAAAAGGTAAAGGAAAAGGCGGGTGATATTGCAAAAATGTTGTCGGTTGAAGATGTGTTATCTGACGAGAATTATATCCCGTTTCCAAAAGCAGGATATAAAAGCTTCCAGCAGGATCAAAATAAATACACCTCTATTGAAGGCTTTCCATATCCATGGGAATACGAACATACGCGTTATACAAATAACGATAGTTTACCAACCATTTTGATCATTAGAGATTCGTTTGGCGCTAAACCATTCAAGTACATCTCTGAGCGATGTAAAAAATGTATTACCATTTTTGATGCTTGGCACTATGGATTAAATGAAGAAATAATAGCTTCCGAGAAACCTAATGTTGTTTTATACCTTATTTTAGAGAGTCAGCTGAAAAATTTGATGAAATATCAAAAAGCTGAAAAGAAACTATAGCAACTGATTCAGCCTTGCAACAATGTTTTTCTTGTCTTTGGCAAATTTGGTACGCCAATAGATCCTCATTTCCTTTTTCATGATAGAATTGATGATATCTAGTTCTTGGCTATGAGTTGAGCTATTGCTTTCATAAAGCGCTTGCAATTGTTTTAAAATAGCAAAAGTTTGATCAGCATCGGCACCATTTTCAATTTGGGCAATGCGTTTTGCTAATTCTGTTATGATCTTTGAACTTTTTTGTTCTCTGCTTGGTTCCATTTCTATTACAAAGGTAAGCTAATTTATCACACAGCCTTTTTTACTTCAATTAATTTAGCGCAATTAAAATGTCCCTTTGGACAAGCTTTATAGCCGTGCATTCCGCAAGGCCTGCAATCCATCTCACCCGCATCAATAACTTTGCTATTGTCTGATAAGGGATAAAAACCAAATTCTTTAACCGTTGAGCAAAAGAAAGCAGTTACAGGAGCGTTTGTAGCTGAGGCTAGATGAAGTGGTGCGCTATCGTTCACATAATTCATTTTTGCTTTTTGCATTAAGGCGGCAGATTGGAGTAAGCTTAATTGCCCGCTCAGATCAATGATGTTGTTATGTTTGCTTTCTGAAATGATCTTTTTTGCCAGATCAGAATCGTTTGCGCTTCCTAAAATATAAATAGTGGTTGATAAAGAAAGCAGATCACAAAGCTCTATCCATTTCTCAATTGGTAATTGCTTGGTGAACCAAACAGATGAAGGAGCGATGCAAATAAAATTATCTTTTACAACAGGCCTTATTTTTTCAATATCACTAGCAGAAGGATATATTTTTGGTTTAGAGATATCTGCTCCTGCAAAATCGGAGATCAAATTATTATAGCGTTCAATCTCATGTTTACCGTCTCCAAATGTGTGATGCGGCGCGTGATCAAATAAATAAGCAAAAGGTGTTTGTTTGTAGCCGGCTTTATGTCGTGCTCCAGAAAATGCGGTTAAAAATCCTGAACTCGCAAAACGATGACAATTTACTACAAGATCATATTTGTTTTTTCTTATCTTACTTAGCGTGCCAAATAAGTTTCCGTATTTGTTTGTGGTCTTATCCCAAACCAA
>CAYYUS010000806.1:0-1583 GCA_964474925.1 uncultured Akkermansia sp.
CGGCGCTTCCGAATTATTTGGAACTAATATTCGCTCAACGGTCACCACTACCGCTCCAAATTTTGTTCGTGGTTCGGTTACGTTAATGACAGTAGCCAATGCATACATGAAACCGTCTGTAGGGCTTGTCAATTCGTCATTAATTATCGGTGGCATTGTATTTGTATTAGCCTATTGGGCATGTTATAGGTTAGAAGAAACATTTGCTAAGGATTTAAATTATACAGAATGAAAACAACTATGATCATAGGGGCATCATCAGACCCGGAGCGTTACAGTTACAAAGCAACAAAGAGCTTAAAAGCGCACGGGCATAAAGTTTATCCTGTTGGGATAAAAGAGGGCGATATTGAAGGAGAAAAGATCCTTACCAACAAGCCGGCTCCAAACGATGTGGATACAGTTACTATGTATCTATCTGCCAAAAATCAAAAAGATTGGTACGATTATATTTTATCATTAAATCCCAAAAGAATTATTTTTAACCCGGGAGCCGAAAATCCGGAGCTGGTAGAATTGGCGAGTAAACAAGGTGTAGAAAGTGTTGAAGCTTGTACATTGGTAATGTTATCGATCGGTAATTATTAATGATCTGGATCACAAAGACATTTGATGAGCTAAGTGTACATGAATTGTACAGCATTTTGCAATTACGCGTTAAGGTATTTGTGGTGGAACAGAATTGCGCGTATCAAGATCTGGATAACACGGATAAAAAAGCTTGGCATTTATTTGGAACAGAAAGCGAAAGCATTGTAGCTTATGCACGCTTGATCCCTCAGGGTATTAATTATCCTGAAGCAAGTATTGGAAGAGTTGTTGTTGATCCTTTAATAAGAGGAAAGAACATTGGGAAGGCATTAATGAAGCAAGCAATAACAAAATGCGAAGAGTTATTTAAAACAAAACAAATTACCATCTCAGCGCAATGTTATCTTAAAAAGTTTTACAACGAATGTGGGTTTACCGAAGTAGGGGAGGAGTATATGGAAGATAATATCCCACATATAAAAATGAAGAAATAGATGAAGGCTAGGATCGCAATTATAGGCTGCGGAAATATGGGTTTAACCTATGCCAAAGCATTTTTAAAGGACAATATAGTTTCTCAAAAAGACCTTTTGCTAATTGAGAAAAACGCTGAAATGAAAGAAAGGTTAAGGCCTTTTGGAAATGTTTCGAATAAAATTGACGAGCGCATCAAAAGCTTTGATATAATTATATTAGCTACTAAGCCACAAGATTCAAAAGCTATTTATGAAGACCTTAAAAAGCATATTATACCATCACATCTTCTTATTTCAATAATGGCAGGTATCACTATTCAAACGCTTCAAGAAAATTTGGGCCATAAAACAATAATTCGTGCTATGCCAAATACACCGGCGCAATTGGGAATGGGCATCACCGGATTTACTTCCAGTAAAGAAACTAATATAAAGGATGTGTTGAAAGCAGATAATCTTTTAAATAGCACTGGTAAAACTGTTTTCTTTGAGGATGAAAGTAAATTAGATGCTGTTACTGCTTTAAGTGGTAGTGGTCCCGCTTATTTTTACTTTATTGCCAGCGCCATGATCGAA
>CAYYUS010000807.1:0-1578 GCA_964474925.1 uncultured Akkermansia sp.
TAGAAGGACATAAATTAGATCTTGTATTGGAGCAAACTTTTTTCTGCGCTATTACACCTATGTTGCGCACTCAATACTTTGAGAAAATGAGCGAGATACTTACCGAAAAAGGGATCTTGGCCGGCGTATTATTCAATGATGTATTAAATAGCGATAAACCACCTTACGGAGGAAATCAACTTTTATATTATTCGTACTTTAAAAAACTATTTCAAATAAAAGTATTCGAAAAATGTTACCACTCTGTTCCTGCCCGCGCCGGTAGAGAACTTTTTATGATCCTTCAGAAACATTAATGGACCACATTACGCAAAGGCAATTGTTTTTAAAGCATGTTGCACAAACCAGCGATACGCCTTTATTGGGCCTTGATGTAAATATTGTAAAAGCTAAAGGAATTACACTCACGGATGTTCACGGAAAAGAATACATTGATCTTATTAGTGGAATTTCGGTGAGTAATGTGGGGCACTGCCATCCTGAAGTTGTAGAAGCTATTCAACAGCAATCAGAAAAGTATATGCACTTAATGGTGTACGGAGAATTTAACCAAACACCACAAGTTACTTATGCAAAATTATTGTGTTCTGTTTTGCCGCCAGGTTTAAATTCCGTTTATTATACCACAAGCGGAAGTGAATCGATAGAAGGTGCAATGAAGCTTGCGAAACGCGCTACTGGAAGAACCGAAATAATTTCCTTCAAAAATTCATACCACGGAAGCACGCAAGGCGCTTTAAGTTTAATGGGCGATGAAAATTTTAAAAATGCGTTTCGTCCTTTGTTGCCAGGCACAAAACAATTGGAATTTAATAATACTGATCAATTAAAGGAGATCAACACATCAACTGCAGCGGTAATTATTGAACCTATTCAAGGTGAGGCTGGCGTAAGAGTAGGGGATGAAAATTTTATCAAGGCTTTAGAAAAAAAATGTAAAGAAGTTGGCGCGCTTTTAATTTTTGATGAGATCCAGACCGGTTTTGGTCGCACTGGAACATTATTTGCATTTGAAAAGTATACTATTGTACCCGATGTATTGTGTATTGCAAAAGGCATGGGCGGTGGATTACCAATTGGTGCTTTTGTAGCTTCAAAAGAATTAATGGGTACTTTATCTCACGACCCTATTCTTGGACATATAAATACCTTTGGCGGAAATGCCGTTTGTGTGGCAGCGGCAGAGGCAACTTTAAAGATCATTATTCGCGATAAATTACATTTAAGGGCCAAAGAAATTGAAACGATTATTCGCAAGACATTAGTTCATCCGAAAATTAAACAATTACGCGTTATAGGGGCCTTAGGAGCTATTGATTTTGGAACTGAAGAACAAAACATGAAGATCTGTAAGTTTTTTATTGAAAATGGCATCATCACCGATTGGTTCTTGTTTTGCCCAACCGCTTTACGAATTGCACCTCCTTTAACCATCACCAACGAAGAGCTTGAAAGAGTTTGTATACGTATGGTGAGGAATTTGGGAAGAAGCTTGTTGAATGGCTAACGCTTGTGTTAAACTAACACTTTGTCGCCAGCCTTCGCATTCTTTACTTTCTTAGCAAACAAATTAAAGTA
>CAYYUS010000808.1:0-1576 GCA_964474925.1 uncultured Akkermansia sp.
TTCAAATATAGCACCCTCAGGTAAATGAGCAACAAATGTCTTCCCCTCTTTTTTGACTGTATCATATTTTCTCAAAACCAATAAGAGCGCGGTTTCCCCATTGGCAGTGGCTGCGGGGTTCATCACTGTTTTTTGTAAAGACTTTTTAATATCTGCAGGAAAAATGTTTTGCTGTATAAACTCGGCAAGCAAACTGCCGTAAAGGTATTTCCATTCTTTGCCATGCGCTTCTACCCTGTTTTTGTACTGCTCATAACAAAGCAAATGACCTAATTCATGTAATAGTGTAATTAAGAATTCATATTTATTTAAATTCCCATTCACTGAAATTTTATGGTTCGCACCCAAAAACGGATGTCGGTAGTCCCCTAAAACGGACTTTCTTGCTTTTGTAACGGTTAAGTGTACTTTGTATTGATGGATTAAAGCTAAGACAGGTTCAAAAGCCCTATCAGGCAAATAAGCACTTAATGCTTGAAGAGGATGTTCAACTTTTGCCAATGGATTATTTTTTATGCTTCTCTTTTACGCTTAGTCCAACCTATTTCAATCCAAGTATAACTTAAATATAAAGCCATTGCGATGATTAAATTATTGGTACCGATTGGCCCTTTTTTTTGTGTGGCATACCATAATGCAGCACCACCAAAAACAATGAATTTCAACATCGTGCCCATCATCACAGAGCGCACCATGGCATTCGGATTTTTAACATCCACTTGACTAATTCTTTTATGATTAAATAAAGCCATGGAAAACAACATCCCGTTTACGACCATCACAAACACCCCATTGATGGGTAATTGTATGTCTAATTTTTGTACTAATAAAACCAACGCAAGTACTGCAAAAAAAAGTGCAAATACTGAACGGAAGTCTTTTTGAAAATAGAGGTTCATTTATTTTTTAGATTTTATTTGGGTGTCTCTAACAATTTTGAATAATGAAAATACAATAAATAAAGAAGGTAAAATCCACAAGAAAAGGGGCTCCAATTGATTCATTTTTTGGTCAATATACCTGCCTAAAAATATCAAAAGCGTCAAAGCAATTGCCCATTGACTAGCTAGTCCTGCAAATTTTGCCCATTGAATATTGGAAGTGATTTTTTCTTTCAAAATGAACATTTTAGTCAAGTGAAGGCAAACTCTCAGGAAGCACCAACGGAATGGTATCCAATTGTTGCGGATTCCCTTCTGATAAAACTTTTTTGATCCCTTCTATATATTGTTCCTTAAAATGTACCGCTTGTTCTAATGAATCTGTACGAATCTTCAAGAGCTCTAACGCAGATCTACTTTCTTTGGTACCATATCCAGGGATATAATATTTTAAAGGCGTAAAAGCAATTAAGGCAATGGTCAAACCTACCAAAAACATAAAAGCGATACTAAAGCCAATATACACAGATTTTCTGGACAATCTGAAGGCAATTACTTCGTCATATGTGTCATCATTGGTAACGACCAATCGATAAGAATTGCTTCTTCTTTTAAAAGTATTGTTAATATCTAAGTTTGGCATAATCTTGAATCTGTATAAAGGTACAACCTTTGCTTTATTTAAACAGAATATG
>CAYYUS010000809.1:0-1573 GCA_964474925.1 uncultured Akkermansia sp.
CAAATAATGTTCGTCCGCAACTTGGGCAACAGATATATTCAGTTTTACTAATGCGTGTGCGGGTAGCTTGTAAAATTCCAAACTGTGTAGAGTTGAGTGTTTGTAAATTCACGCACTCGTTTTGTTTGATCCAAATGCCATCGCCCATGCCATCTAATAATAAGGCGCCGGCATCGGTACTGCTGTATAATTGAAATTGTTCTTCGGAAAGTTTGTTGTAATTGAATTTAAACATCACCGGCGTTTCGCATTTAGCATTTTTAAGATCGATCATCATACGACGAAGATCGGCCATTGCTAATTCATTGAACGAATCAAGGATCAACACACAGTTCTTTTCTTTTTTTATTTTTTCAATGAAAGCTGAATTTAAAACAGTATGATCTGCCACTATAAAATTCAAAGTAGATGAACGTTCTGCGCTCTTAAAATATTCTTCTCCGCAAAATAAAGGATAAGCTCTGTCTTGTGTTTTGTTTTTTTTCCAATGTTCGCAGTTGTAAATAATTCCTAATGTTCCCGGGATCTCAAACTTGATAGAATTATCACCTGCATAAATATAATCTACAGCCATATCGCTGAGGTTCCATTTATCAAGCGGAACTGAATAATTATACCCTACCGGGAAAAGTGAAGCAGGTGTAATTTCCTCCTTGGAACTATAATCGGCTATCACGCGCGGAACATTATGATCGCCAATATTTACCACATGATATGTTTTGTGGCGAATGTATTCAAAAGGATTGTAAGGTAATTCACCCTCCATTTTTTTGATGCCAGAATCAGTTTTTCTTTTCGTGTAACGCTCAGCTAAATTTTTTGCAACTGGAATTTCGTATTCAGGCTCTTCAGTTAATGAAACACGAATGGTATCTCCCAATCCATCTTCCAATAAAGCGCCAATTCCTACAGCCGATTTAATTCGCCCATCTTCTCCATCGCCGGCTTCGGTAACACCCAAATGCAAAGGGTAATTTCTGTTGGTCTCTATCATTTTGCTTACCAATAAGCGGTAAGCTTGCACCATCACTTGCGTATTACTCGCTTTCATAGAGATAACGATCTCGCGATAATCATTCTCTTCGCAAATGCGTACAAATTCTAAAGCACTTTCTACCATTCCCAAAGGCGAATCGCCATAACGACTCATAATACGATCACTCAACGAACCATGGTTAGTTCCAATGCGCATGGCAGTGCCGTATTCTTTACAAATTTTTATAAGAGGTGTAAAGCGTGTACGTATTCTTTCTAATTCTGCTTCGTAACCTGCATCCGAATAATCAATGGTCTCAAATTTTTTCTTGTCGGCATAATTACCCGGGTTCACACGCACTTTTTCAATTAAGCGCGCAGCCATTTCGGCGGCATTGGGTGTAAAATGTATATCAGCAACTATAGGTGTATTAAATCCTGCTGCACGAATTTCTTTTTTAATAACTTCTAAATTCTTGGCTTCATTTAAACTTGGCGCGGTGATACGAACTAATTCACAACCGGCTTCTATCATGCGAATACTTTGCGCCACAGTACCTTTTGTATCCATCGTATCGGTTGTGGTCATACTTTGAAC
>CAYYUS010000810.1:0-1569 GCA_964474925.1 uncultured Akkermansia sp.
TTGCAATAATATCCTTTACTTTTGCCCTCCAAATATCATGATACCCAATATACACAAATGAATCTTTTAAGATCAAAGGACGTCGTGATTCGCTATGACTATCGGGAATTGGAACATAACTATTTGAATTTCTATTGATGTTATGCAACATTACAATGGGAGGATTTCCCAGATTCATTGCCAAACTATCATTCAGCACTAATCCGTAATACCCATCTCCGCAATTCACCAAATTATTGGTCTCTCTATTTTCTTTAATAAAAAATCCGCCATTGTCTTGCGCACCACCGGCAATAAATAAGCTATCACTTTGCAAAACATCAATACCCCAAAACATATTGGCATCTAATCCCGTTCCATTTAAACTTCTAAAAGGAATTTTTGGTGTTCCAAAATAACTGTTAGTTAAAGATATTCCACCGTCGTTGGCCAAAAACAATCCATCACCTGCCCCGTGAGGCATACTTTTTGCCAAATACATATCTCGCACATCCGCATGCGTGTTTACTCCATTGTAATAGCCTACTTTTAAAAAATTCTTTCCGCCATCATAGCTCATAGAGGTTTCCGTTAAACTCACATAGATCACTGAAGTATCAACTTGATTTACTTTTAGATCGACGCACCAAAATGAAGAAGCTCCCATATGACTTATAGGGTAAGCGTTAAGAGCTTTTGAGAATTCCTTACCATTATAGTAATGAATAAATATTCCTGAGTTTCCGGAGGTAACGTAAAACTTTCCTTTAAATTTTGGGTCGCTTAATGTTGCCAAGGCAATTCGTTCGCAGGCGATATCTGCCGGAGTAATATCCTTCCAATTATTTCCTCCATCACGCGTTACAAAGATCTGTGCTTTATTTTTTAAATATGTACGCGTGCAAACGTAAATAACACCATTTTCGTTAGGCGCATATTCAACTTCAGTAATTTCAACATTATCTACATCCTTATGAAACGGCAATTTTACCAAATTAAAAGTTTGCCACGAATTGTCAGTAAGATAAAGTGTTTTATGATCAAACGCGGCCATTTGATCTTGATTATTTGGATCTGCATTTAAGCCTAATAAAGGAAAGTTGAAATCATTTTTTTCACCCGGACCCACATGTTCCCAATTCAGTCCTCCATCAACAGTATGAAGTATGCCATTGCCAAAGTTCTTTGCAACTAATCCTCCTCCTGTAGCCGTTGAGATATACATATTTTTATTGGCCGTATTTTTCTTTACTACAATTCCGCTTACACCATAATTCATGTAAGGCAAATTGTCGGTGATATTTTTCCATTGAGGGTTTTCCGAAAGCGCATTTTGAGTATAAAACAAACCCGAACACTGAGTTCCGGCCATTACATTATTAAGATCCTTCTCATCGGCCCAAACTGCCATAAACAATCCCTTAAATTGATATGAATTTGACTTTGGTCCTATGTAGGTCCATTTACTCGGAATAGACTGAGAATACAGCTTAAACGCAATAAAACATATTATAAAACACAGGGCGCGAACCATAGCTTAAATTTAGCAAAGAAATGTTACTTATTATTTAAAATAATTGGGGTCAAAAT
>CAYYUS010000811.1:0-1566 GCA_964474925.1 uncultured Akkermansia sp.
GCGGAGCTGGAACTTTTGTATGGTTCGATCGTAAATCTCAATTTATATTTATCTTCTTTACGAACTTTGGTAAGCCGAAGCCATTTACTGATTTAAGCTGGAATAGTCTACTGGAAAAAGTATCGCCTCACATTTTATCCAATTTAATTTATGACAATATTTAGTCATAAATCTGTGATATCGATTATTTTCTTTTTGGGATTGGCCGCTTGTCTTTATTTTACCCAATTCAAAGAATTGATAATTTATTTTTGCCAGTTTGTTATGGTTTTTCTATGTATTTTGAAAATTGGAAAAGTTAATAAAATTTCTTTGTCATTGTCATGCCTGCTAGTAGCCGATTTGTTCTATTATTTGATGGTTTATCAGATCGGATTTAATACAGAAAGTGGGCAAGTAGTTTTGTCCAGCTCCTTTTTTTACGGGGCATCCTTCTCTTTAATTTCTTGGTCGATGGTAAGCCAGAATTTAAGTAAATTTGGCAACATCTCAAAAAAGACATCAGAGTTAGCAATTTTATCTGTGTTTGTTCTTATTTCAATTAATTACATTCTACTACCTGGATTTCAAAAATTTTTGGTGCAAGGGTTCAGTTTTGGTAGGCTTTCCAATGTAATATCACTACTAGCGTCTTTGCCCATGGTGTGGGTTTGTTACATTTTTTTAACAAACAGCCCCACGATTCGGCAAAGTAGTCCATTAATTGGTTTTTTAATTCTTGGTATTTTAGATATCGGATTGCAACTCGAAACAATAATCTATGGTGATCTCAAATTTACACTCTATGATTTATTGTGGTTCCTTGGCACGTATTTAATTGCGTCCTCTAAGTATGGAAAATTTGAGAGTTACGCAAACCTCGTGGAAAGTAGTCTTGTGAACTTAGTAAGCAAGATTATTTTTATCTCTGCAATGGTACCTTCATTTATTATCTTCTTGTTGATCAAATCAACTTTTCAAATTTCTCCAATGTATTTTATTTTTCTCGTAGTTTCGATTTTTATTCTTGGATTGTCATTCTCTAGTGTAATTAGTGAAAGACTAGATAGGTACAACAAGCTTCTTTCATCTGTTGTTGTTAAAGATCAAGATGTTAATCTTGAGCAGCTTTTAAATAATGTTCCACATGAGTTTAAATCATCTATCGTGTCCGTCTATACTTCAGTCATGAACAGTGAACTCGCTGACTTGAAAAGCCAAAAAATTAAGCTTATTGATAGCCTTTCAATTTACAGAAGAATGGCTCATGACATAGCTTCACCCTTGAGTGTTTTGGAGGTTATATCCAGTGTTGGTGGAGACTTTAACAATGAAAAGCGTGACCTTCTATCCTTAGCTACTCAACGAGTAAGAAATATTGCAGAGGACATAATTTTACGAGAAAAGAATTCCAATTCGGATCTCTGTGACATTACAGTCCAATTAACATCGGAAGAAATTTCATGTATCATTAGGGACATTGTTTCAGAGAAAGTGTTTGAATTTCAACACCTAGGCACAAAGATCAACATCGAATTCTTCAATTTTTTAAATGACCGCTCAAGTGTTATCGCGGAAAAGAAAGAA
>CAYYUS010000812.1:0-1565 GCA_964474925.1 uncultured Akkermansia sp.
AGCAATAGGAATTTTATGAATAATGAAGTTAATTATAATAGTAATAAAGAGATATGTAAAAACTGTGATAATAATAGCTAAATAATAAAATCTAAAGAATTTATATTAAGTATTTTATAGAATTATTTATAAACAAAAACTTAGATACAACTCAAACATGGATTGAATCTAGAAACCCAGGCTTAAAGATTGAAAATTAAGAGGTTGCAGGAAAGAGACTTCACTATGTTTGTCCTTTCCTGCAAAAATTCGGATATTGGGCAAACTACTATAAATAAGCCACAAGCAAAAGTGAAACTTTTGACGTGGCGAGTTAAAGAATTACTTTATTGAGTCGGATAAGGTAAGAAAAAGAGAAAAAGCAATTTCTTGATAGATTGCTGTTGCAGAGGTCGATTTTCTTTCTTTTGTTTCTTTTCTTTCTTTACTAAAAAGAAAGAAAAGAAAACTAATTCTTCTGCTCAAGCTTTGCACACGATTGGAACAAGCAGAGCGTGCGAGCTTTCCACTTAGGAAAGCGAGTAACGCGTAGCGCAGTGTAATGAGTGTCGCTTGAGCTAAAGCTAGGGCAAGCCAAAGTCAAAGTTTGTCCCGTAGCGGTAGCGTAGGGAAAGCGAGCTTGCGAGCGTAAACTTTGAATTTGGGCAATTTGACATTTTTAAGGGGTTGATATACTGGCTTGTCGAAAGCGATGGCAATCTAACTTGTTAGATTGCCATCGCTTTCGGTCACGTAGTGACCAGTATCAACCCTAATTATAAATGTCAAATCTTGCCCTATCCTTGTTTAATCCTATTTTCTTTCTTTTTATGATGCGTGGTCATGAAACACTGCATGAAATACAGAATAGAGTGTGAAATGACCGATTTTCTTGGAACTTATTGATTATATTGCATTTAATAAAAATTCGATGATCTGATTTTTCAGATCTTTTGATCTGATTTTTCAGATGTTTTGTTCGATTTAAACCTGACAAATTTTCTGGTAGAATCGAACATTAAGTTTTAAGTTAAATTTTAAGAAGGTAACAGTTATGGAGAAAACAACAAGTAGAAAAGTTAAGGTAGTTGGTAAAGAAGAATATATTCGTGCTGCTACAGGCGAGATTGAAGAATTTCAGGTCGTTAAAATTTCAGATGTAGATGCTAATTTTTCAAAGATTTGGCTTGGTCATATCCTTTCTCTTATTGAAGAAATTGGCAATGCTAAGATGAAAGTTCTTAGTTATTTATTAGAACATCGGCAACCAGCAACCAATATGGTTACTAAAACTATTCGTGAAATTGCCAAAGCATCAAATGTTAGTTTAGATACTGTTCATCGAACTCTTAATGCTTTGGAGAAACATGGCATTGTTGTTAGAAAGACTGGAGTTGTGTTTCTAAATCCTAATGTGATTTTTCGTGGGACTCATGGCTCACGCATGAAAGTTCTTTTTGAATATACAAAAATGGCAATTGATCAAAATGGAACAAAAACTGAAGATCAAGGGGATCAAAAAGATGAAAATGCAGCATAAAATCTAGTTTAACAATTACCCATTTATAAAGAAGCGTCACAAAGGA
>CAYYUS010000813.1:0-1564 GCA_964474925.1 uncultured Akkermansia sp.
TTCAAACAGGAGGTGGGAAATTAAGTATGCCGTGTTGTTCTGGCCTAAATGTTACAGCGCCATCAGGAAGCATGATTCCTCAAGGATCTGGCTCTTCAAACGAATTAAATATATGCAATGTGAAAGTATGGAAAGCCTCCGACGGCCCTATAGGTCCAGGTGGATGTTTCCCAACACCATGCGGCTCATACCTACCTGTTGAATTTGTTGCTTTCACAGGAGAACTGGAAGTAAAAGTTGTTTATTTAAAATGGAAAACTGCTACAGAACTAAATAACTCCCACTACGATGTTGAGAAAAGCTCTGATGGAGTAAATTTCACTAAGGTTACAACTGTTCGATCAAAAGCGCTAAACGGAAGCAGTATTTCATTATTAGATTATAGCGCAATAGATTCTGAGCTCAAACACCCCATATACTACTACCGTTTAAAACAAGTTGATCTCGACGGCTCTTTTAAATACACAAATGCTATCAGCGTGAAAATTTATGCTGCTGAGTTTAGCATCTTCCCAAACCCAAATAACGGAACATTTAGTATTGATGTACCAAGCGTTAGTCTTCACGAGCAATTAAGTGTGAAGATCTACAATGCCATGGGGCAACTAGTTCATGAGTCTGTTGAATCTGTAAAAAACCACAATATTACCGGCTCACGTGTTGATGTAACGCCTTCTCAACTTTTACCAAAAGGAATTTACTTTTCAACCATAAGTTTTAAGGGCGAAACGCACCAATTAAAATTGGTGGTTCAATAATACCTTTGATGTGATTTTTACCGTTTGTGTAAAACGTTTATTCTACATTCTTATTAAAATTAACTTTAGTCTATGATAAGACTAAAAATTTTCATTGCACTTTTTGTTTGTGCTACAGTTTCTTTCTCGCAATCAAAAAAAACAAGCAAGGTAAAATATACAGATGGCAAGGAATTAATAAACGCCATGCACAAAGCCTATTCGCCAAACAAATGGTATAAGTATTTTACGTTCAGCCAAAATATGGAGTTTTACAGAAATGATTCTGTAATTAGAAAGGATGTTTGGCATGAAGCCTATGCGCCGGGGAGTTTGGTAATTAAATTTGGCTCAAAGAATTCAAAAGACGGCGTGCTGTTCAGTAATTTTAAAGTACATTCATTTGAGTTAGGAAAGGAACCACGTTCGGCACAACGCGTTCATGATCTGTTGTTGGTTGGATTGGATGTGTATTTTTACGAGCCCACAAAGACAATTAAAATATTAGACTCCTTAGGTTATTGCACTTCTAAAATTCATGAAGATATTTTTGACGGACGAAAAGTTTATGTGGTAGGTGCCGATAAAGGCGATTTAGAATCAAAACAATTTTGGATAGACGCTGAGCGTTTGTACATGCACCGAATTATTTACGATCAAAAAGGGAAGATAAATGACGTGATATTTGGCGATTATACTAAAATGGAAACTCTTCTTGAAATTAATGGGCGTTATCCTTCCACCAGTTCTCCCAAGCCTTTTTAACGGCTTCCTGCTTCTGTACATCTGGAAACCGTTGATTGGGTTTATTAATCGGACTGGCGCCA
>CAYYUS010000814.1:0-1557 GCA_964474925.1 uncultured Akkermansia sp.
GTGTATTTTGTTCCGGCATTACCCTTTTTTGCAATAATGTTAAGTGTACTTTTTTTGGATGAGATATTTAAGCTGCAGAACAATGTCACAATGAGTCCAAAAGCATTTAAAACAGTTTTTACAGCTGGCAGTGTTGGATTGATAGCTGTATTGATCTATACCATTATGGTTTTTGGAAAAGATGGGAGAGATGAGGAAGTAATTTCGGATGCAAGAAAAATAGCCGTGGCTACTGGGAAGAATAAGAATATTTATGCTTTATCAGGAATTTACGAAGAGTGGGGATTTCAATTTTACTTGTTGCGCTACGATAATATTACCCTTGAGCCGGGAGCAAAACAACAGGAATATATTTTATTGAATAAAGAAGAGAAATTTGTTGACGCTACCTATAAAGATCTGAACTTGGATCTTACCAAATACAAACTACTTAAAAAGATCAATTAACGTGGATATCGTAATTGGCTTCCTTTCCTAAGGCTTTTACTGTGAGTTTTAAAACCAATCCTTGATATGGAAGAAGATCATATGTTGTAATGCCATATTTCAGTTTAGTTTCAGAAATTATTTTTCCTGAACCATCTTTTAGTATTGCTATACCATCTTTAGGAATATTTTTTCCTAAAACAGTGAATTGGTATTTACTTCCACTTTGTGGCATAAGCGATACAACAAAGCCCTCGTTCTCGTGAAGATCTTTATTTCCATAATGCATTTTTGATCTGGAGATAAGTGATGAGCTGGCAATTTCTTCGGTACCTACTACAGGCTCTTTAATGATGGATGAACTTTTACTCGCTCGTTTGGCGATTGAACTATTTCTGTCCCACACGCGAATATAATCGATCTCAAAATTCACGGTGTCTTTAAAATCTTTTCGTGGGCCCGGAGAATACGCACCCCCATCACTAGATACGGCAATATTAGCAACCAATTTTTTTGGATGCTTCATATCAACATAGGTAATAGCAATACACTCTCCATTCAAATAATATTTTAAATAATTAGCGGTCCATTCACCGGCAATCACATTATATCCTTCGGTAAGCGAGCCTTCAAATTTTACCCAATCACCCCAAACTTTTTTCCCGAGTATTGTTTTTTTGTAGTTATCCGCTTTTTTCTGGCAATGTCTTCCTACGTGGATCTTATCTGGTTTCTCTGTTTTTAATTCCATCCAATCTATCTCTTCGTTTGGAGTTGCGCCGTATAACCAAAACGCAGGCCAAAATCCTTTTTCTTTTGGGATCTTGAATTTGATCTCGAAATAACCGTACTGAAAATCTTTATGCGATTGGATCATTCCGGCTGAGTAGGTAAATGGTCGTTTGTTAAGTCCGTAAAAACTGCCTTCATTAATGATCGAATCATTATCACCCATCCAATCTACATAGCGCTCGTACATGTCTTGACGCTTTGCAGTTAAAATAAGTTTACCGTCTTTTAAGAAATGATTTTTATATCTTGTATAATACTGTTGTTCTTTATTATTTGTGATCGATCGTGCCCATCCATACCAATCGTTCCAATAATTAGTGTTTAATTTATCATTGCTAA
>CAYYUS010000815.1:0-1557 GCA_964474925.1 uncultured Akkermansia sp.
TATCGAGCGTACTTGCATTAGAATCTTTTTAATGGCGTAAGTAAGTGCTCTAATCCATTCAGTTTAATTTCATACATGGTTTCCAGTAACACGCCAATTTTGCCTTTAGGAAATCCGTTGCGGTTGAACCACTCCAAATAACTTACCGGAAGATCGCACAGTAATTTTCCTTCGTATTTTCCAAAGGGCATTTCTTTTCGAACTAGGTCGAGTAGGTATGATGATTCAATGGCTTTCATAATAGTTTTACTTTATATTTTTCGGCCATCTTTTGCAATTGTTCATCATTTACATTATGAATATTACCTGTATGATGATAATTCTCAACCGTAACAACATGTAATTGATAATTATATTTTTTGGCAAGTTTAAAATACGGTTCCATTTCCCAATCCAAAGTAAAGGTGTTATCTATAAATACTTTTGGTGAGTTGTTCTTCAAGGCTTCTTCTGTTTGCTGTTCACACGCTTTATAAGCCTTGTGATTCTCATCAAACTTAAAATCGTATTCTCCTTTTACATTCGTAAAATAGTCGTCTATTGAAAATACAGGATATTTGCCACTTTCACTTAACTGTTTTGCAAGTGTGCTTTTTCCGGCGCCGGGCAGGCCTCTTAATAATATAAGCGATTTTTCGATGCATTTAAATTACAAATAATTTTTTGCTTAAGACATTATTAGTAAATTTAAATATGTTTAAAAAACTATTATTTATTCTTTTTTTTCCTTTTTATGTTCTATCGCAGAATTTCCCTTATCCTGCCATTCCTACAAATTATGTAACCGATGAGGCTCAGATCTTAGAGCCTGATGAAGAAGGCAGGCTTAATGCAATTTTAAAGAATTTTGAAGATAGCACTTCTATACAGTTATTTGTGTACACTTCTCCTGCATTAAATGGGTTTGTAATGGCTGATGTTTGCCAGGAAATATTTCACAAATGGAAGATCGGACATAAAAAAACAAACAACGGAGTGCTTATTGGCATATTTGTAAATGATCACGCATTCAGGATCCACACCGGTTATGGAATGGAAGGCGTGTTGCCCGATCTTCTTACAAAAAGGATCCAAGACAAATATATGCGACCTCATTTTAAGCAAAATGATTATTATACAGGAATAGCAGCGGGCATAGATCAAATACAATATTTCAGTAAACATGAGTATACAGCGGAGTTGGAAAAAATACCTGTCAATTGGGAAAGTATCCTGTATGGCTATTTATTCAACATACTCATGTTTAGTATTTTTCTTTATTTTTTATTAAGGAAAAAGCAAGATAAGAAGAGATCGCAGGCGGTAAAAACAATTTTAATAATTGTTAGTTTCGTTTTGGTATTGATACCGTGTATTGGTTCTATTTTACTTGGGTTTATGCTTGTTTTTCTTATTAAGGTAAAGGGAAGTTCTGGTTCTTATACTTCGTCTGGAGATTCTACTTGGTTCAGTTCTTCATCATCTTCCGATTCTTCATATGATTCCGGATCAAGTTTTGATGGTGGAGGTGGTGGAGCTTCAGGTGGTGGCGGAAGCGATAGTAGTTGGTAATTTATT
>CAYYUS010000816.1:0-1557 GCA_964474925.1 uncultured Akkermansia sp.
TGCTCCATAAATAAGTATAAGGTGCTGATCCACCGGTTGGGAATACAGAAGCTGAACCATTATTACCACCAAAACAAGAAACGTTAGTGCTAGTAAAAGTTAATGGCATTGTTAAAGTGCTGCCGGGAACAGTGAAAATAATTGTATCCTTCTCGCAATTCATATCCATTACAACAACAGAATTTGTTCCCGCACACAAGCCGGTAACAAATTGTGTTGTTTGGTTATTAGACCATGAATATGAATAAGGTGGTTTACCACAAAATGGAGTTACCGTTGCAGAGCCATTACAGCCACAAGAAGAAGGTGCAATCGTAATTGTTGAATTCAATGGGCATGGTAGACAAGCATTTAAATTTATCGCACTTAAAAAGCCGTTACCAGAGGCAAAAATTTCACCCGGACTAAATCCTAAACAAATATCATACACCGCACCACTTGTTGCAGCAGAAGCAATGAATCCTAGTGTAGGATTATATTTGTAAACTCCCGTTGAAGAGCCTACGTATATATTATTACAAGTATCAACTGCAAATCCTGAGTTTCCGAATTTTATTCCACCTGGAATTATAATTTGGCTTAAAATAAGACCTGTAGTTAAACTCCTTCTCTCAAGTTTTTGCCCATCTGTTGTATAAAGGAATAATTTAGTAGCTAAAATATTATGCATGGTACCGGGTTGGAAAGAAACATGGCCTGTATACAGTGCGGCTCCGTTGTTCAAATAGGAGAATCCATATCCATGAGGAATGCCAAATAATTTGGTTGACATCGTTGGATCGAGTTTTACTAACTCAGATGTACCATTTACACCAATACCGTAATAATTACCATCATCCCCCTTAACTAAATCTCTGCACTCTCCACCCAATCCGGATGGTGGTGCGTAAGATGCTGTTAAACCTAACGACGCTCCGGTTGCCTTATTTAATATACTACAGATTAAACCTGAATTTCCTCGTGAAAGATATATTGTGTTTGGAAGGCAACTATTTACAATTATGCGATAGGGTTCAAATCCCCCGGTAGTCCAAAGTATAGTTCCTGAAGGTGAGATCTTAAACACACCAGATGAGGCGGCAGAAAAATTAAGACCTGTACTCACATAAACATCATTTGTTTCATCAATTTTAATATCATCTCCATACCAGCCAATACAACCTGTTGGAAAATTAAGAACCCACTGAAAAGCCCCGGTAGATGAATATTTTTTTAACTGCAATGAGGTGACGTTTTGGGCAAGATTATTGGCGTTTCCTCCTCCGATAACATATACATTTCCTTGACTATCCTTTTCTACTTGAAGAGCTTTGTTGATGGATGTAAAGTTTGGGTTAACCAACCATGGGTCAATAATTACAATTTTTGATGAATCATATTGCTCTAATTTAAATGATACAATATGGTTATTAATAGTAAATTCAGAGCTAATTGGATTTTTTGTATTCTCGTAAAAGCTTATTGGTTTGTGATCCATGATAGTATCGCTGTTAGAAACAGATACTATATTACCCATGCCGTCTTTATAAAGTTGATCTATGTGAGAGTACAACATTT
>CAYYUS010000817.1:0-1551 GCA_964474925.1 uncultured Akkermansia sp.
GATGTGGTGGATGATAGTAACGAGCGCCGTGGATTTTTTAGTGTGAATGCTTTATGGAAGAACAAGATCGCTGTTTTGATCGGAGATTTTCTTTTATCAAAAGGATTATTGTTGAGTTTGGATAATAATGATTTTGAATTATTGAAAACTGTGAGTCATGCAGTAAAGGAAATGAGCGAAGGAGAATTATTGCAAATTGAAAAGGCTCGTCGTTTAGATATCTCAGAAGAAATTTATTTTGACATCATCACCAAAAAAACGGCAACACTTGTAGCAGCGTGTTGTGCTTGTGGTGCGGTTTCGGTAGGAGCAGATCCAAAAATGATAAAGATCTTTAAAGAATTTGGTACATTAACAGGAATTGCTTTCCAAATAAAAGATGATCTGTTTGATTTTGGTACGGATGAATTGATAGGTAAGCCAACCGGTATTGATATCAAGGAGAAAAAAATGACACTTCCTTTGATCTATGCATTGAATAATAGTACGTCGCAAGAAAAAAGAAAGATCATTAATATCATTAAGAATCATAACAACGAAAGCGAAGAAGTAAGAAAGGTGATCAATTTTGTGATCGAAAAGGGTGGACTTGAATACGCTAATAAAGTGATGAATGAATATAAAGATAAAGCCTTGGCAATGTTAGCGGATGTTCCTGCTTCTCCATCAAAAGAAAGTTTAGAAGCATTAATAAAATATTCTATAGAAAGAAAAAAATAATATGTTCAAACGTTTGATATTTTTTGGCCTAGCCGGTTTATTGATCACGTCATGTAGCAATGATGAAAAAAAAGAAGTAAGCGCAGAAGAGCGCGCTATAATTGATTCGTTAAGTAAAGTGAGTCAACGGCGAAAGTCAGATTCCTTAAAGAAATTAAATCCTTTATTGATCATGCCGCCCGACAGCACTTTTACAGGAGATTATATTGACAAATACCCAAATGGTATTATCAAGTATACCGGCTTTTTTAGATTTGGACAAAGACACGGTCAATGGGTGTCGTTTTACAATAATGGAATTCCTTGGAGCGAGCAAAGTTATGATAAAGGAAAGAGACAGGGCGCAAACGTAGTTTATTACGAAAATTCTAAAGTTCGGTACAAAGGTTATTTTAAGAACGATAAGCGTGATAGTGTTTGGATGTTTTACGACTCAACAGGAAAACTCTTAAGAACAATGATGTTCAAGCAAGATGTGGAGATAGGCGCAAAGTAACTTCACTCATTCAAACACAGCTTTCGATAAATCCAAGTGTGTGTTTCCGACATTTTTAAGAGAGCTTTAAAATATTAGGCTACTTTCGTGCAATTAATCTAATACTTATATGAAGCATATTTTATTCTGCGTTTTCCTTTTAATTTCAATTATGGCAAATGCGCAATTCCCAACTTTAGCAACTACGTACACTACAGGTGCCGGTATTTTAAATAGCGGAATATCATCCACGTTTATTTTGGGTAGATTGTACCATGTGATGGAGAAAAATCCTGAAGGGATGGTTATTCAAAAAAGCGACGCTAATAGTACGCCAATAATGGCTAGATCATACA
>CAYYUS010000818.1:0-1548 GCA_964474925.1 uncultured Akkermansia sp.
TACTATTGGCACCTACTTGAAATTTAATATACGCCCATTCTAATATTTGAAAGAGCACCATGGCAATAAATCCCGCGATGAAGGCCGATTTAAATTGCACTTTGGTGTTTGGTAAGATCAAATAGAGTAATCCAAATGTACTTCCGGCCAAAGCCCAAGCAAGGATCTTTAGCAGCACGGTGGAGAAGCCCGATAAAAATTCAAATTGTCCTAATCCTGTTTGCAAAGCCACCGTTAAACCACCCGAAGCTGATAAAAAAATGGGAGTGATGATGATAATGGCTAAGTAATCGGTTATTTTACGAACTACCGAACGGCCGCGTTTAATTTCCCAAATGTGATTGAAATTATTTTCAATACCCATTAATAATTTCATTACGCTCCAAAGCAATAATAAAATACCTACAGCCGCTATCAAACTACCCTTGGTGCTGGCCAGCATAGCGCCCGCAAATTCAAAGGCACGTTTTAAAACATCGGCATACTGAGCATAATCGTGAATGAGTTTGTCTTGCAGGTCTTTTTCGTAACCAAAACCTTTAGTTATAGCAAATAGCAAGGCCAGTATGGGGACAATAGAAAAAAGCGTGTAAAACGTAAGAGCGGTTGCTTTAGTAAGGCAATCATCTTCGTTAAAACCTTTAACTGCTAATGTAAAAATGCGAAGTTGTTTTAAAAAGAAACCCTGGCGTTTATCTACCTTGTCTAAACGCACCTGCCAGATCCTTTCGGTCATGAAAGTTAATCCGTTCTTAACTAATGTTACAAGGTTTGCCATTGCTTACAAAATTATGATTTAAAGGCAATTGGGCAATGGATTTAGGAATTATTTAGAAAGAACTTGGGTTTAATTTAGCCACGGAGGCGCGGAGATATTAAGAAAAGCAACAAGATTCTTATTATTAGCCACGGAGACGCGGAGGCGCGGAGAAATTTGGGAGATCTAATATCAATTTACGTCTAGATTTGTGTATAACAACAATTGTATCAACTCTGTGTCTTGGTGTCTCCGTGGCAAAAAAACAAAATAGACGCCGAAGGCGTCAATACGCACTAATGCTCAATAAAAATACACAGATTTAAACTCCGTGTCTTGGTGTCTCCGTGGCAAAAAAAAGAGAGTGCTGTTAATTTGGAATAAGCTTATTCAATATCGAAAAAATACTGAAATGCGGTGCTTCTTTTGCATCGGCATTATTATCTGCCTTGGTGCTAGTAAATTCAGAAGAAGTTTCGGTGCTGCTTTTAGCAGAGATAGATCCTTTATTGGAGATCGAATAAAAAAGTAAGCCTAGTGCAAGCACAACAGTAGAAGCTACTACTAAAAGTCCTGCAATGATCTTATTTTTAGGATGTATAAGCACAACACAAAATTAAGGAAAATAAGCATCCAAAATGCTAAAAAACGCAAACCTGCCTGCCGGCAGGCAGGGAAAGTAGGGGGATTATCAGTGTTTTAAGGCTTGGTTTCCAGACATCAGGGTTTATGGCCATTGGTAAAGTCTGTACTCAATTATTAGCCACGGAGGCACCAAGGCACGGAGAAGT
>CAYYUS010000819.1:0-1547 GCA_964474925.1 uncultured Akkermansia sp.
TTGGCCTGTTCCTTCGCCACACATTTTTGTAAGTAATACGCCTAATTGTGTTTCAAAACTTCCGTTAGAAACAACCGCCACTTCTTTATCCAGCATCCCTACTCTAACTGTACCAAAGTTGCTGGTGTCCTCACGAGAATCTAATAATTTAATAGAATTGTATAAGCAATTCTCAACTTTTGCACCATTATACTCCAATTCAAAGTACTTTACTTTGTCTTGAGCCATAACCGTAAGGCCTGTAAGAAATAAAATTGCTGTATATAGGTTGTTTAACTTCAAGGGCTTTTTTCGATGCCCTAATTTACAAAAAATAACACATAAAAAAGGCCCTTCTTGAGTGAAGGGCCTAGTTGGGTTATTCAATGATGAGTTTATCCTTTTTAAGGACCTGACCTTCACTTGTAATACGGTATAAATAATAGCCTTTTGTGAGATTAGTTTCTACTTTATTAAGCTTGTTAATTAATGAGCTTTCGAATACTAATTTGCCTTGCATATCAAAAATAATCAGTTTCGCATGAGCGTCTGCAAAAGATATTGCAATACTAAGTTTTCCATTTGATGGATTAGGATAAACAGAGATCATCTCCATCGAGGAATTTTGACTTAACACGCCATTAGCGCATTGAACCGAACAGTAAATTGTATAAGTACAGCTATTTGACAAACTGGTAATGGCGCATGAATAAACGCCAACAGCATTTACTAAAATGGTGCTTTGATTAACCGGTGATAGAATTGCCCCTGAAGGCCCTGTCCATGTAAACGTTAAATTTGAAGTGCTTGTTACAAATGTTGGACTAACTACCGCAGTTGCAATTGGACAAGACACACCAATAATACCTCCAAAAGCACCAATGCTATTATCAGAAGCAATATTATATGTTGTAGAAAATGTGCATCCATTTACACCTGACGTAGAAATAGCAGAATGCGTTCCCGGTGTATAAGAGTCGTATTGAGTTCCCGGATAACCTGTTGTATATGGTGGCGGATACCAAGTATAAGTTGGAACAAGCGCTACCGCTAGAGTTGGCGTTATTATAGGCACAAGAGTAACGCTTGGGTTACTACAACTTATAACAGAGTTAGTTAAAGCGCTAATAGTAAAAATCGGCTTACGAATATCCTGAATAAGCTGCATGGTAACTGTTGATCTACATTGCGAATTATAATCAAGAGCGCTAAGTGTATAAAAACCAAGTGACGTTAACATTAAGGAAGCATTAGGTACAGAAGGATTTATATTTACTACTTGATTAGGTGTTGGATTGACTGAATTTGTAGGTGGAACTGTCCAAGTTATGGTCGTGTTTGTATTACTACTGATCCCTGTCAGCATCATACTCGGATTATTACAGCTTAAAATTGATATTGACTGAAGGCAATATATATTTGGGCCTACCGTGTTTTGGATGACCGATATAGATTGTGATGAAACACAATTGTTAGTTAGATCTTTTACATACACTACATAAATTCCCGGAATAGTAATGTTATTTAAATTAGAAGTATTAGTAAATGTTGTGGGAGTGGATGTAACC
>CAYYUS010000820.1:0-1546 GCA_964474925.1 uncultured Akkermansia sp.
GACCGTACAATCACTCGTCCATCTGGGTTGATGTTCACTAAATCCTTCACAATCAGCTTTCTTTCGTCGTCTAAGTAATAACGCTCATATTTTCCACTCAAGTGTCTTAGGCTTTGATTTTGGCCTACCACAAAGCTTTCTTGGGCTTTTTCGAAAAGTGCAGCCGACTCGCTATTGAACAAATAGTCTTGAATATCTGTCGGCATGGGCATTTGCTGGCGACGTTTTTTCATGCTTACTGTCTTTTTCAAAGGAGGTAGTAAATCTTTCTTCATGGTAGAGTCAAGTTTAAAAATATGTATTTATATCGCTAAAACCATACCAAAGTCGTTAATTCTTATATTAGTAATCATTGTACCATGATTTTGACACTCAAACATTCAAAAATAAATGTATTATAATTTACATTATGTTAAGTAAAACATTTTAAAATAAAGGATGAGTGTTAAACCCATCCCGTATTTTTTATTTTGTTGCTTCACAAACGACTTTTTTCTCTTCAAACTGCTTTAGAATCGTTTCTAAGCTCTTAATTGTCTCAAGGAGTGCGTCTTCTTCTTTCACTGCTTTCGCCTTCATAAAATAAGGCTGTGACTGTTTGAACTTACCACAAACTTTGGCTTCTACTTCTTTGCCTTTAGCATTGTAGTCTTTCATATCCATTGCATCTACCACAGCTTTCATTTCAACGGCTTCGTTAAAATAAAATACGCCCATGTTGTAGAGGGCATCGTAGTTATTAGCGTCAATGGCCAATGCTTTGTTGTAAGCATCCTTGGCACCTTCGCGTGCTTCATTTTGCTTTGCAGTTGCTTCCGCAATTTTTGCATTAACGTCGCCCAATAAAGCCACCTCTTCTTTGGCTTTTACCAAGTCTGCTTTCGCTTCATCTAAAGCTACTTTATTTTCCTTCTGCTTTGTCTCTACATCTGCCTTTTGACGCTTCAAATCAGCATTCTTAGGTTGCTTCGCAATTAAACCTCCAATACGCTTTACTTCATCAATAAACACTTTATCTGTTTCTTCTGCTTCTTTGATTCGGCGTTCAACAGATGTGATTTTCTTTGATGAATCTTTCAATTTACGGATTTCAGCAGTATATTGACTTGCTTCATTGTCGTTAATAATCCCCAAGTTGAGCGCATATTGTGCGTTCTTTTTGTCTAACTCAATTAGTTCTTTCAAACCTGCTTTCGCTTCTGGTAACTTTTGCATATCCAAGTAAACATTCACTGCCTCAGACTTAAAAGCAGCTTTACTTTCAGGGAGTAGCTTGATACCTTTTTCTAAGATAGCCAACGCCTTGTCATTTTTTTTCTCAACTCTGTACAATTGAGCCAAAAGTGAGAAGTTACTCGCATCTTTTCCACCTTTGTCCACGTAGCTTTCCATCATTGTAGCTGCAATGTCATTCTTTTGCATTTGCATTGCACTATAAGCACCATAAAGAGGTGCTAAAGTATCTTTGGGATTTACCTCTTGCGCTACGTTAAAAAATTTAATGGCATCGCCATATTTTTTAATTTGAAATTTTTCTGCTCCTTGT
>CAYYUS010000821.1:0-1542 GCA_964474925.1 uncultured Akkermansia sp.
TTACACGAACTAAGCACCAAAAGTGCACCAATAAATAGAAGGGATGTTCTTTTCATACTAATACAAAGATATTAAATTAAAACTATATATAAATTATTGATATTCAGTTATTTAGGCAAGATCATTTATACGGGGTATTCGATGCGTGCATGGTAAATGGTCATCAATCGTTTTTTAAATATTTTTTTGATCAATGTTATATCCTTAAAGGTAATATCCGCATTGATCAATTGATTTTGATTGATCTTATAATCAATGATCTGATCAACAAGATCGTTAATTGTTAGGGCATCGTGTTTTTTCAAACTTCGTGATGCAGCTTCAACGCCATCGGCCAACATCAATACCGCAGTTTCTTTACTAAAAGGTATTGGACCCGGATATCTAAAATCATCTTCGTTGATATTTACTTTGTCTTGCTCCTTTTTATGCATGTTGAGAAAAAAACCAACGGTTGTAGTTCCGTGATGTGTTCTAATAAAATCAATTATTTGCTCAGGCAATTTATGTTTTTTAGCTAATTGAATTCCTTCGATCACATGATCGATGATGATACGTGCACTTTCCTTTGGTTGCATTTCAATGTGAGGGCTCACATTATTTCCCAAGTTCTCGGTAAAATAACTCGGGTTATTTATTTTTCCTACGTCGTGATACATAGCGCCGGCTCTTACTAACAAGGTGTTTCCACCAATAAAGTAAATTGCTTCTTCAGCCAAGTTTGCAACTTGTAACGAGTGCTGGAATGTACCGGGAATTTTTTGCGACAGATCTCGCAACAGCGGTTGATTAAGATCGCACAACTCGAGTAATTTAAAATCGGAAATAAAACCAAACAAACGTTCGATGATAAATATCAAAGGTGTAGCCAGCAAAACCAAACTTCCACTGATCAAATACGGTAGATAGGCGCTGAACTTAGTAGTGAGTTCCTTTGTGCCAAAGCCTAAATGGTAAAACACAAAGATCACGAAATAAAAAACAATTGCAATGATGGCTGCATTCAATATCTGCTGTCGCTTACGCATTTCAGATACCGAGAATAAAATACCGATACCTGTAACCAATTGCATAAGGATAAATTCCATTACATCGGCCATAAAAAAACTACAACATAATATCGATATGAGATGCGAGAACAAAGCAGTACGACTATCAAAAAAGGCGCGAACTATTATGGGCGTTAAAATAAAAGGTAAAGCAGAAAGCATTAAACCGTATTTATAAAAAAGATAATTGGCAAAGAATGCCGTTAGTAAACACAAATACAAAAATGCAATTTGTAAATTTTGCCCAAATATGCTTTTCCTAAAAAAGAAAAGATACATAAGCAAGGTGATGGTAAGAACGAACATCATTCCCCAACGGCCAATGAATGTGATCAATGAGATGTCTTCGTCAGATTTCTTAGATCTAAAAAAATCCGAGATCAATTCGCGCTTGTCTTTAGTTAATTGCTCGCCCTGCTCCACCAACTTATCTCCTTTTGAATACGCTGCTTTATAAATTGAAACAGCTTCTGCGATCGAATTTTTGTAAGCT
>CAYYUS010000822.1:0-1538 GCA_964474925.1 uncultured Akkermansia sp.
TCCATTTAGTTTTAATCCAAATCGTTCTAAAAGCGGATTAAATTGGTCAAGTACAAGGTCGGTGGTCACAAAATTTAATGAGTCGGTCTTTTTATTTGAGTAAGTACCGCTAATAGCAATACTCTGCTCTAAATTCTCAAATTTTAAAGGATTAATAGTAATGTTTCCTGCGCTGTCAATTATTGTTGGATTGGTTGTAGTAAGTTTCCATGTGCTATCTCGTACTTTTAAGGTTAATTCGTTGTATTTAAATAATGCTTTATTATCGGCAAACGAAACATTGCCATTGAATTTACCAGAGTTATTTGGTATTTTTTTGTCATTCCACTCTAAATTGTATTTTGTGTCAAGATCTTTTGATACAAAATACATGAAGTAATTATTTAAGCGTAAACTATCTGCTAATTGTATATAAGCGCCTTTAAATACAAGGTTGATCTTTTTGTTCTTCGAATACGATTCAATGGCATTGTCTTTGAATTTAATCCCTGCCGCTTCTATCAAGCTTGATTTTAAATTAAAATTGATAAGATCGTTACCTGCGTCAAAATCTCCCGCAACAATAGTGCCCGGACTTATCATTAAGCTTGGAACAAACAGTTCTTTGATCACATCAAACTTCTTTACGGTGATCTTATATTTGAACGCGTCTTTATAGAAAATTTTTCCTGTATTCTTTTTTACAAAGGTTGGATAGTAATCGTGAAGAGTTTGTTTAAACGCTAAAGGTAGGTCGGAAATATTGAAACGCCCATCTACATCCACATTAAAATAATTGGAAGTAAGTTTTATGCTCTTGTCAATTGTTTCTTGCTGAAGCAGTAGATCAAACGTGCTGATTTTGTACGTTTTTAAGCTGTCCTTGTAAAGCGTATTGTCAAAATTGATATTCCCAGTTAGGTTATTTACATTATCCCCTTTTAAATTGATCAAGATCTGCGTAGAGAATTCGGCAGGGGCCTTACTGAAATTCAATTTCTTTAGATTCAATTTGTTTACCGTAGAAATAAAATCCATCTGCGGCACTTTATTGGCGAAGTTGATGTTACCGTTAAAATCAAAATCGGCGTTGGGATCCGTACTTACTAAAACACCATTAAAGCTTTTGTTGATGAATGTTCCATCAACTTTAATATTATTGTATTCGTAGCCGTTAAAATTTAAAGTTTTGATACCACCTTGCATCGACGCATTTATTTTTGCAACGTTCACGCCTTTACCCTTTAGTTTAAGGTCAGCATTTAGATTGTAAAGTCCCTTCACACCCGTTAGCGAACCAATATTGAAATTCAAGGTTTTTATTTTTCCATGATACTCCAGATCGTCAGGTTTTTTACCGGTTTTGATCCCAATATCTGCCACAATGGATCCTAAAGCTGTGCGAACATTACCATATACATTAAAATCATTTATCAATCCGTCGAACTTACCATTGTAATTTATAATTCCTAAGTTTTTAATTTGAATAGGGATCTCTAACTTTTTATTTTCTTTAAAGGGATAATTAGGAATTTGTACTAGATCAACATAGGAAGTGG
>CAYYUS010000823.1:0-1533 GCA_964474925.1 uncultured Akkermansia sp.
ATAAATTTTTTTCATTTTTTTCGATTTAAATTTTATGGTACAAAATTAGGTGGAGAGGATGTACAAAGCATTAAGCTAAGTTTACACTTGCATTACACTTGTGTTATCGCAAGGTTAACAAACAGCAGGTAGTGTTAAGAACACTTAATAATAAAATGTAGTTAGCTAGAATTTGTAGTTTAGACTAAGAGAGATCCTGCGTCCAAAATTATTCTCTTGCCTTCTGTTATCAATGTCTTTGTTGTATTTATCACTTTCGTTCGCAGAATAAATGTTCTGATAAAAAAGTAGATCTTGAGCAAGAACATCGCTAATGTTAAGTTTTAGTTCTAATTTGTTTTTTAAGAACGATTTTGTGAACTGAACATCAATAACGTGGCGATGATTTTCCCAAACGTCAGGTTCTTGAGTATTTCCCACAATGAATATTCTTCTTCCGATCACGTTGTAAGAGATACTTGCTCCCCAGTATTTTGTAGGATGAAGGAATTGAACACCGGCGTTAACTATGTAAGGCGATTGACCTTGGAGTGGCCTGAACGATTTATTTGCACCAACTACACTGCGCATATCAACCAATGATTTTATGAGTGATAGATTTGTAAATACAGTTGTGTTGTTCAAGAAAATATTGCTATCGTTCTTATGAAATATGCTTAGTTTGAATCTGTATTCTAATTCTGCCCCATAGTTTTTTACAAAAGTTACATTTCTATAAGAAAGCTCAGGCGCACCTGAAGTGCCTGGTCTGTTTATTAATTCTATGGCATTAAAGAATTCTTTATAAAAACCGGTTGCGCTGAGTAACTGACCAGCACCCGGATAAAACTCAAATCTTAAGTCGTAATTATGAATAAGTGCTCTTTTTAGATCAGGAGTACCTGAAAGCACATTATCGTTCACGAAATTGTAAAATGCAAAAGGAGCCAATTCTCTAAACTCAGGCCTAGAAACTGTTTGATAATACGATGCTCTTATATTTATTTTATCGGACAAAGAATAAATTAGATTCACGGAAGGAAGAAGGTCGGTAACCGTAGTATCTATTGTAATAACTTCATCAATCTTTTCGCTATACTCAAGTTTTTGATAGTATGATTCTAATCTCAGTCCACCAACTACTCTTAGTTTTTCAAATATCCTAGTGTCTGTCATCAAAAACCCGGCGTAAAGTATCGAACCTGCTTTGTAAGAGTCTTGTAGTTTACTTGCTTCGTCTAATTTAAAACCGCCTTTGCCATTTTCTAAAACGCCTAAATTCTTAGGATCAAAAATAGAATCTTCAGGCAATAATAGTAAACTACTTTCGAAAGGTTTAGAGCTTGAAATGCGATATCTTGAAAATCCGAGATTTCTTACGTCAAAAGTTCTGTTACGAACTTGATACATACCGCCAATTTTTAATTCGTTCTTTACTTTTTCAAAATCAATTTGTTTTGAAATGGAAATTTTAAAACTCTTTATGTCTTCTTTAGTATCTGCCCAAAACATATTGCCGGCGGCGGTTGGAATAGTTCCGTTATTTTGAACTAC
>CAYYUS010000824.1:0-1520 GCA_964474925.1 uncultured Akkermansia sp.
TCGTTATAGATCTTTTTTGCAGGGTCATAATAGGAATTAAGCTCTTTGTGCTGAATGAGTTTTGTAATGGTAGCTTTTAATTCTTCTTTCTCGTCGATACTAATTAAACCTTCTAAAACTGTCTCTCCCAGGGCGCGGTCAATATCGTTCTCATGTTTTATTTTCGACAATACATAATGCATCAAAATTCCTTTTTGCTTGGCGCCTTCTGCCAGTTCGCTACCATTTAAAAAACTTCCTTTTATTTTTATAGAATGTAAGTCGGATTTTATATCTAAATGATCTAATTCAATAATGCCGCTTATGTGTTCTGAAGGTTTGGAAGGTTTTGTTGCAGCACCAAACTCGTATCCTTTTTCGGTTTTAGTAAGTAAATTATTAGACTCAATAAAAGGACGAAGCCAATGATCAACCGTTTGCCTGCGATCGCCCGTTGAAACTGAAGAAATGATATGCAATTCATCAACAGCTCTGGTGAACGCTACATAAAGTTTATTCACATTATCTAATATCCTTTCTTGACTTTCTACTTCAAGTTCCTTTGAAAATCCTGCTGTGGCAGTAGTTTTATTTAAAGGGATATAAGCGCTTTGAATAGGAAGATCTTCATCATTTATTTGGATCCATTGCTCTCCGCTTTTTGCAATATTCCAACTACAAAACGGCATGATCACTATCGGAAATTCTAAACCTTTACTCTTATGAATGGTCATGATCTTTACAGCATCTAATCCTTCAGAAATAATTAACGAAGAATCTTTAGATCGTTTTTCCCACCAGGTATTGAAATCGCTTACGTTTGAATTTTGAGTGCTCATGAATTTGCCCACTTCATCTAAAAAGAAACGAAGGTAAATTCCTGCTGAACTTATTTTATCCATTCCTAATCGCTCGATCAAATAAATGGCAATATCCAAGAGATTTTTAGTTTGCAATTCTGTTTCAGAAACTGTAATATTTAATTCGCCTAATGTTTTATAAAGGTCTGTTTTCGAAATTCCTGAAGCGGCTTGGTGAAATTGCTCAAGTTTTATTTTTTTAACCGACAATAAATAATTAAGTACAACCGCAGCGCTGATATTGTCTTTTCCGTTTTGCAAATACAAATAAAATGCAGCTAGCGCATTTATCTCGGCACAATTACTTAATAAAAGCGAATCGTTGGATACAACTGGAATACCTTTCTTGCTTAAAAAATTAGCAATATCACTTCCTCTACGGTTAGAGTCGGTTAACACGCAAATATCCTTTAATGAATAACCATTGTTTAGCGAACGATCAATGTGTTGCCATGTGGTGTCAAAAACAAATTGCTCAAGCTCATCACTTGGTTTTGCTTCATTAGTAATGCTAACATAACCAATATCTTTATTTTTTAGTATTTGTTCCTGACCAATGTAAATTTTATCGTAGGGCGGTTTTAAAAGCGTTTTACTTAAATGGTCGAACAACGAATTATTGAATTCAATAATGGTGCTGCGGCTTCGGTAATTTGTATTGAGTTGTTCTTCCTTGTAATT
>CAYYUS010000825.1:0-1519 GCA_964474925.1 uncultured Akkermansia sp.
AGTAAAAGTAAATACCGTCCTTAATTATTAATGATTATTTATGAATTATGAATTATGAATTATGAAAGTAAGTGATATAAATTTTAAAGTATTGGTAGATGATGATCATTTGCCTGTGGATATTAAATGGGAAGCAAGCGATGCCGGCGAAAAAAGCCATGCCAAAAGCATGATGATAGCGCTATGGGACGCGAATGAAAATAATACATTACGCATTGATCTTTGGACAAAAGACATGAGCGTTGAAGAAATGAAGAAATTCTATCATCAAAATGTAATGACATTGACCGATACTTATATTCGCGCTACAAGCGATGAAGCTACTGCAAAAAAAGTAAAAGCTCTTTTTAATGAATTAGGAAAAGACCTGGGTGTATTAAAGTAAAGGAATAGTTTTTCTTTCGATAAAACCTCCACCCACAAGATCATCACCTTCGTAAATAACGGCGCTTTGCCCTGGAGCAACGCCGCTAACCGGTGAATGAAAGATCACATCCAATTTATTGTCGATGGTATTAATAGTTGCCAAAGTTCCGGCATCTTTGTAGCGTATCTTCGTTAATCCAATAAAATCTTCAGGTAAACTATCGTACTTAATTAAATTAAAATCGCGAACGCGTAAATGATTTTCTAAAAGATCATCTTTGTCGCCAAGAATAACCGTATTTGTTTCAGGAATAATTTCTTTTACAAACACCGGCTCGCCCATAGCAATTTCTAATCCTTTGCGTTGCCCTACCGTGTAAAAAGGATAACCGCGATGCTTTCCTACTTTTTTATCTTTATATATATAATCCCCTCCATCCACTTTTGCTTCTAACTCAGGCATACGATGTTTTAAGAAAGATCGGTAATCATTATCAGGTACAAAGCAAATATCATAGCTCTCACTTTTATTAGCAAGATCAAAAAAACCGGCGTCCTTTGCCATTTGCTTTATTTCTGTCTTTTTAAATCCGCCCAAAGGAAACATGGTTCTATTTAAACACTCCTGATCTAATCCCCACAACACATACGTTTGATCCTTTGTTTGATCAATACCTTTGTAAACAATGGTTCTATTACTTTCTTTTCGCAACTGCGCATAATGTCCCGTTGCAATAAATTCGCAATCCAACATATCCGCACGTTTTAACAAAGCATCCCATTTGATATGTGTGTTACATAGTACGCAAGGATTAGGCGTTCTTCCTGCCAAATATTCTTCAACAAAATTATTGATAATGAATTCGCCAAACTCTGCACGGATATCTAAAATATAATGTGGAAACCCCATATCAACCGCCATGGTTCGTGCATCATTAATGCTATCCAAACTACAACAACCTGTTTCGCGCGTACTTGATCCTGAGCTGGTATAATCCCAAGTTTTCATGGTGATCCCAATAACTTCATAACCTTGTTCATGAAGCATCATGGCGGTAACACTACTGTCTATACCGCCACTCATGGCCACTAAAACTTTACCTTTTTTACTCATGGGAGTACAAAGGTACTAAGAAAAGAGATTGAATAAATA
>CAYYUS010000826.1:0-1518 GCA_964474925.1 uncultured Akkermansia sp.
ACCACAAGAATTTAAAAACAGATATGGTGTCTGGCCTACTGGTTACGATGAAAATGGGAATAAGATTTAAATAAAACCCACGCTCGCGCGGATTTGCAATCCGTGCCAAGATAAAGCCTAAAGGCCGTACAAGCACATCCCACTTGACATGGAAAATTTATTGGAGGTTGTATATTTATATTCACAATAAAAAACGTATAGATGAAATTTTATTGGTTGCACGGATTACAAATCCGCGCGAGCGTGGGGTAGCAAAGACTATTATAAAGAAATGTGGCATTAAATATAGGATGGAATACATAGGAATATTAATATACATTATTATAAGTTATTTAATTGCTGATAAAATTGGGAGGCATAAGAAAATCGGTTTTCTCAATACTTTCTTGCTTTGCTTATTTACTACACCATTTATTGGATATCTAATAGCTGAGGGCGGAGGAAGAAGTAATGCCAAGGGTTGCAAATGGTGCGGTAATAAAGAAAATGAAGCTGAATTTTGCGGACTTTGTGGCAAAAACGATGACGGTGAAACAAGACCAAACTTCAAAGGAAAGTAAACACCCACCCGCGCGGATTTTATAAAGGGAATATTGTATATTTGTTTCACAAAAAAACATGAATTTTAAATGTTAATAGGTGGCAGACGAAAAAGTAGAATTCATTTCGAGGGAATTTCTGGTAATTGCCCTCACTGTGGAAATTCGAAATTATCGGTACAAATTTTTATTAAGTCTGGGCACGTGTTTTGGATCCCCTTTATTCCGCTAGGAAAAAGCACTTATCTATATTGTGAACACTGTAAGTTAGTGCTTGAGGAAGATAAAATTCCGGCGGAGTTTGCTGGTCAAGCTGAACAAATTGCAAATGGAACTAAAACTCCAAAATGGACCTTTGCTGGGCTTGGTTTATTTGTTTTTCTTATTTTTTTTGCAATTATAGCAGGGTCGGTTATTAATTCAGCCGGCAATAAAGAGCAAGATGATTATTACGCGCATCCAAAAGTAGGTGATATGTACGACGGAATGACTCTATTTAATGATGGCTATGTTGTTTATAAATTAGTAGCATATAAACCTAATGAATATAAGTTTTTAATGAGCGAGTATGCAGCTGAAACAATTTTGGGTTTAACTAATATAAAAAGCAAGAACCAATACTCAAATGATACTTTGCTAATGGATTCTTCAACTGTAAAGGAATATAGAAAAAATGGAACATTTCTTGGTGTTCATCGTTGAGAATTTGTACTCACTGATTTTTGACCCGAGAACTAATACAGTTAACCTAATTCAAACAAAACCTTTCAGTTTTTGTAGTAAAATAAATGACAGCACACATTAATTAAACTTCAAATCTCCCCCAAGCCCCAAATTTCCTTCATTTTCCAAAATTTATTTCTTTTTTTCATCAAAACTTCTATATTTGATGGAAACATTTAGTATTAATTTATAAAAACAAAAATTATGGCAATTAGAGGAAAAGTAAAGTCAGTTAGAGACCCGGGTAGCGGATACA
>CAYYUS010000827.1:0-1515 GCA_964474925.1 uncultured Akkermansia sp.
AATATCTTCAATGTTCTTTATAACTTCTTTGCTTAAACCTCTACGGGCTAAACCTACGGTATTAACACCAATAAATTGCAAGGGCTCACGAGCTACTCTAATATAAGGTGGAACACTTTTACGAACCAATGATGCGCCTGCAATAAATGAGTGTGCACCAATATTTACAAACTGTTGTGCAGCTACAATTCCTTCAATGATAACATGATCTTCGATGGTAATATGTCCTGCTAAATTTCCGCTATTGGCAATAATGATGTTGTTTCCTAAAATGCAATCATGTCCTAAATGCGTGTACGCCATCAGCAAACAATTATTCCCAATGCGTGTGGTCATTCTATCTACCGTTCCTCTGTTGATGGTAACACATTCACGAATGGTATTATTATCGCCTATCTCTACTAAACTATCTTCGCCTTTGAATTTAAGATCTTGTGGAATGGCACCAACAACGGCGCCCGGAAAAATACGATTGTTCTTACCCATGCGAGTGCGATCCATGATGATCGCTCCTGGGCCTATCCAGCAACCATCGCCAATTTCTACATCGCCATAAATAGTGGCAAAGGGCTCAATGGTTACATTATTACCTATTTTTGCTTTGGGATGAACGTATGCTAAATTCGAGATCATAACTTATGCTTCTACGCTTTGTTTTACTTCTTTACCTTTTACTTTCACAAGCATGGCCATCATTTCACCTTCCATTACTATCTTATCTCTTACAAATGCTTCGCCGCGCATGTGAACAATACCGCGACGAATTGGTGAGGCTAAACTTAATTTAAATACGATAGAATCACCCGGCATTACTTGATTTTTGAATTTTATTTTATCAATGCTCATGAAATACGTAAGGTAATTTTCAGGATCAGGAACTTTACTTAAAGCAAAAATTCCGCCTACTTGTGCCATGGCTTCAATTTGTAATACACCCGGAAAAACAGGAGCATCCGGAAAATGTCCGCGGAAAAAATCTTCATTCATGCTCACATTCTTCACACCCACAATTCCTTCTTCGGTAATTTCCATGATCTTGTCAACAAATAAAAATGGTTGACGGTGTGGTAATATCTTTTGAATTTGATTGATATCGTACAAAGCCGGTTTGTTCAAATCATAAGGCTCGTACAAATTCTTTTTCTTACGCATTACCTGATCTTTGATCATTTGCTTTAATTTTTTTGCAAATGCAATATTACCGGCGTGACCAGGACGTGCAGCTAATACGTGGATCTTCATTGGTTTTCCAACCAAAGCAAGATCACCAATGATATCCAATAATTTATGGCGAGCAGGTTCGTTGTAAAAATGAAGCTTAGTATTATTTAAAACACCTCTTCCTTTTACTTCAACAGTTTCTTTATTAAATACAGTACGTAAGTAATCTAATTTTTCTTTTGGAATCAATCCTAACTTTTCTATACTGGATAGATACTTTGGGCTTGTACCGAATACTGAAATACCTTCTTCCTCAATTTGCCTCCAAAGAATTTCACTATCAGGATAAACCGG
>CAYYUS010000828.1:0-1501 GCA_964474925.1 uncultured Akkermansia sp.
TCAAAAACATTAACAAAAGAATGTGATATCCGCGGCATTACTTACGAAGTAGTTGGCGATGCCGCCGCTTCAAATATTTTGGCAGAGATAGCCAACCCCGAAGCAAATATGGATGCGGTGAAATTAGAAAAAGCCCCAAAGATCGCTGTGTATTCTCCTCCGGGAAAACAACCTTGGGATGACGCAGTAACTTTGGTTTTAAAATACGCCGAGATCCCTTATGAAGTGGTGTACGATGAAGAAGTGTATTTAGATAAATTAAAAGATTACGATTGGTTGCATTTGCATCATGAAGATTTTACAGGGCAATACGGAAAATTTTATGGTTCATTTGCCAATGCCGCTTGGTATCAAAATGATGTGAAGCAAAATGAAGCGCTTGCCAAAAAATTGGGATTTGCTAAAGTATCGCAAATGAAATTGGCTACCTGTAAAAAAATAAAAGAGTTTGTTTTTGGCGGCGGATTTTTATTTGCCATGTGTAGCGCCAGTGATAGTTACGATATTGCCTTAGCGGCCGAAGGTGTTGATATATGCGAAAGCATGTTCGATCATGATCCTGCCGATAAGGATATTGATAAGAAGATCGATCCAAGTAAAGGTTTAGCTTTTGAAAATTATAAAATTCACGCAAATCCATATGAGTACGAATACTCAGATATTGATACCTACACTCCGCGTCGCCAATTTGGTATGACCGAAAAAACAGATGTGTTCTCGCTTTTCGATTTTTCGGCAAAGTGGGATCCCGTTCCAAGTATGTTATGTCAAAATCATACACAAACTATAAAAGGATTTTGGGGACAAACAGTTGCCTTTGATAAAAAGTATGTGAGGAAGAATGTGTTGATCATGGGCGAAAGCAAAGCTTTTAACGAAGCACGCTATATTCATGGCGAACATGGTAAAGGCACTTGGACATTTTACGGAGGACACGATCCGGAAGATTACGAACATAGAGTAGAGGAGCCACCAACGGATCTAAGTTTACACCCAAATTCTCCGGGCTATAGATTGATCTTAAATAATATTTTGTTCCCGGCAGCTAAAAAGAAAAAGCAAAAGACATAAATGAACTTTATCACCAACATTATTGTTACGTCGGTTGCCGTATTAATTGTATCTCACCTTTTGCCCGGCGTTAAAGTAGATGCGTTCACCACATCGCTGTTAGTAGCGCTGGTATTAGCGTTTATGAATGCAATTGTAAAACCTATTCTTACCATCTTAACCATTCCCATCACTCTTTTATCGTTTGGATTATTTTTGATCGTTATCAACGGACTCATCATTATCCTTACCGATAAATTAGTAGATGGTTTTGAAGTGCGTAGTTTTTGGTGGGCCTTATTATTCAGTTTTATTTTATCTATCACCACCGGAATTCTCAATATGATCATTGGGAATAATAATCGCGATAGAGAGCGGGAGTAATTTTAGCCACGGAGACACCAGGACACGGAGAAAAACTAGCGTCATAAAATATTATTCATAGAAAACC
>CAYYUS010000829.1:0-1501 GCA_964474925.1 uncultured Akkermansia sp.
TCGTATTTTTGCGCAACGTTTAATGGTTACGCATTCAACAGGCATGATGCAAAATGGTTGGGCTATTACTTTATCGGCTTCAACGCGTTATGGAAATGAAGTTTACGTTCCGGGAACTTATTTTATAGGAAGTGCATTTTATGCCTCGGTTGATAAACGCATTAATGATAAACACTCTTTAAGTTTTACAGGTTTTGGCGCGCCAATTCAACAGGGCAGAGCGGCCGCAACAACGTTGGAAGTGTATGAACTTGCAAATTCACATTATTATAATTCGCTATGGGGTTATCAAAATGGAAAAGTAAGAAATTCGCAAGTGAGTTCGGCTAAGCGACCAATGTTGATGCTATCGCATTTATTTAAAATAAATACGGCTGAACAATTGAACACTACTTTGTTCTACAATTTTGGAAAAACAGGATTCACCAGTTTAAATTGGAACGACGCGCCAAATCCTCGTCCTGATTATTACCGTTATTTACCAAGTTACTATTACGATATGGGAGATACCGTAAACGGTAAATTGTGGGAAAATAAGTGGGCAAATGAACCAAATACAACCGCACAATTGGATTGGGACCGCATGATCAATATGAATCGCGCTAATTTAACTTCATCAGGAACAAGAGCTCGCTATATTTTAGAGAATAGAATTGAGAATCTTTCTAACGTTGGAATAAATTCAGTGTACAGCAAGCGTGCAGGAGAATTATTTATTACAGTTGGTTTAAATGCCAATATGCAAAAAACGCGCAAATACAAAGAGCTTGAAGATCTTTTGGGCGCATCGTATTGGTTAGACGTGGATCAGTTTGCCGAGAACTTAGGAGTAGAAGAAAGTTTTGCTCAAAACAATATCGAAACACCTAATAAGACCATTGAACAAGGCGAGAAATTTGGATACGATTACTCGATCAATATCAATAGGGCTGAATTTTGGGGACAGGCCGAATATACATTCAGTAAAATGGATGTGCACGGATCTTTGTCTATTTCAAATAGCAGTATTTGGCGCGAAGGATTTGTGGCTAACGGAAAATTCCCAACAACCAGTAAGGGCGAGAGTGCTAAAATGAATTTCTTGAATTACGGTGTTAAGGGCGGAATCGTTTTTAAGATCGACGGAAGAAATTTTATCACAGCAAACGGCGCTTTTTTAACTCGTGCGCCTGAAGCAAACAATATCTTTATTTCGCCACGTGTAAGAAATGATCAGGTGAATGGGGTAACAGACGAAAAAGTTTTATCGGGAGATATCAGCTATTTGGCCAAGTATCCAACATTTAAATTTAGAGCTACCTATTATAATACTACTATTAGCGATCAAACATGGTTACGTACATTTTGGAGTGATGAATTTAATAATAATGTGAATTATATCATGACCAATGTGGATCAAAATCACCAAGGTGTTGAAATTGGCGTGGAGAAAACTTTATTTGTATCGCACACTATTCAAGGAGCGCTTGGTATGGGACAGTTTTTATACAAAGGAGAAAAT
>CAYYUS010000830.1:0-1024 GCA_964474925.1 uncultured Akkermansia sp.
AATTCTACATTCAATTTTTACTTTTGTTTTATTGTTTTTGTAAACAACATGATCTGCGTTGATCTGCAATTGTGAATGATCAAATACGTCGTTCTTATTTTCGGAATGTAAATTTTCACAAGCGTTCAAAAAACTTTGCATGTCAATATTCCCACAATTATTCACAAGGCCGTATGAATCCGGTATCACAAGATCTTTATGTTGAGCACTTGGTGTATAAATTTTTGGGTCAATAAATTGGGATAGATCGTTTTGCGACTTCTTGATCCAAAAATTCTTTTCTTCTTCCGAAAAAAATGGTTTTATGATCACGCGCTCGTTGTAAAAATGCGATGCTGTTCTTTTCTCAACAGATGTATAGAACATTTTTAATTCCTTAATGAATTCATCAGCTTTCCATGAGGATGTCATGCGTTTGAATACAATGGGATTCCATAAACCTGCGGCAATGCGCGAGCAATAACTAAGGGAGGGTTCGCCAATAATGCACTAGGAGAGTTGATGTTCTTGTAAACGTAAAGCCAAAACATTTGCAGCAAGTCCTTTGCCAACAATAATTAGATCGAGCATTACTTCCTCCGTGTTTTTACGTGTCGGTTAAATATCTTTGCTTTCCCACGGTATGCGCCGGAAAAGAAGAGAACACCTTTAATGCCAAAGAATTGTTGTGTCTGGTTGAATTCTCCAAAAAGTTCAAGGCCAATTCCAATATCGTAAGTTAATTTTTTAATGTATGAAGCGCTGATGTATGCTCCGGTATTTCGATATTGTAATTCAGCAATAGTATCTTGCCCATCAATATGAGCCGCAATAGCACCTTTATTTTGTGCAATGCCAAGCGTAAAAGCAATATTTCTTTTTTCATTTTCAAGGCGATAACAATAACCAAAATGACCTGATAAATTATTGTTGGAAAGTGTATCTGGATATAAAAAAATATTGTAAAAGTAAATTATAAGTAAATTATCAGTTCTTGTAAATTATAATATCCTACATCAATAATATAAAATATATTTTTTTTTTA
>CAYYUS010000830.1:1034-1501 GCA_964474925.1 uncultured Akkermansia sp.
CCACTCATTAAAAAACCCACTTGAAAATGCTGGCGCTTGATGTGAAAAATAAAATCGATACCAATGCTCGACTGCTCTCCTTTGCGAATAGATGATCCGCCAAAACCTGCACCGGCTTGTAAATAATTATTGTGAATCGCATATCGCTTGTCATTATCAATAATTTCTTCTAAGCGATCGTACTTGCTTGTATCGCGTTGCGAAAAGCTTTTAAATGAGCTTAGAATTAATAATATAACAAGGAAATTTTTCACGTAAGCGAATTTACAAATTAAGATCTATACTAAAAATGGATTGTTTGTTTTTTCATAACCGGTAACTGTGGAGGGCCCATGACCACTGTATACTTTGATATCATCTCCTAAGGGAAGCAATTTATTTTTTATAGAGTCAATAAGTGTAGGATGATCTCCTTTAGGAAGATCAGTTCGGCCAATACTTCCATGAAATAGAACATCGCCTGCGAT